>CAZCKR010000019.1:0-21340 GCA_964499305.1 uncultured Candidatus Bathyarchaeia archaeon
GGCAGCATGTTCACCGGCCTCAAGCCCGAGGGCCACGGTATTAGGAAGTACGAGAAGCCCGTGCTGGAGTGCGACACATTATTCGACGCCCTCACAAGGGCTGGTAAGAGTGTGGCCATCGTAGCGGTGAAGGACAGCAGCATCGACCTCATCTTCCGCGGACGACCCATCGACTACTACACAGAGGAGTACGACCCAGAGGTCGAGATAAGAGTACTGAGGCTACTAAAGGAGGACGCCCACGACCTCATCCTGGCCTACCATCAGGGCTACGACGACGCGATGCACGGCTCCACCCCCACGAGCCCCGACGCCATCGAGGCTTTCAGGGGGCACCTGAGGACATTCGAGAGGTTCGCCGAGGCGTTCGGCGAGAGATACGGCGACAGAAACAGGTTGATTGCGTTCCTGCCGGACCACGGCACCCACGTTGACCCTGTGTCTGGTAAGGGCAGCCATGGCACCGGCAGCCCCGATGACATGGAGGTCAGGCATTTCTGGGGCGTCTACAGGGGCTGATCCATGTTTTTAGTTTGGTGGCTATGGTTTATCCTAAATTAGTAACCTAGGCTATTATCAGATTCCCTAATCAACCCTATTTTTTAAGCATCGATCCACCGAAATGTTAAAAAGATATTACGTTAAGTATTTCTAACGTTAGAAATAGTTTACAAGATGAACGATGTGTTCGAAGACCCTGAAACGAGAAAGAAGAGATGGACCCTAATCGGGCTAGGCACAGTCTTAGGCGCCGCGGTCGGCTTCATGATCGGGAGACTCCCCTTGGGAGCCTTCGTGGGGTACATGGCCGGCATAGTATATGGGATCGCCAAGTACGGCAACCCCCAGCCGGAGACCCCCGAGCAGAAGAAGACCATGCGCCTCGCGTCCTGGAGCCTAAGCGCCACGGTGATACTGGGGGCCCTCATGTACAGCAGCTTCTCGGGAGACTACTTGTCCGGCATAGGCGGAGGCATAGGGCTCGTGTTCAGCGTGGGGCTGAGCTTCGGCACCCTGTACGACGAGAGGCTGGGCAACATCTTCAGCAAGGCGGCGAGGAACGCCTTCGTCGTACTGGTTGCAGCCATGAGCGTCGTGGGCTTCATGGACGAGGCCATGTGGCTCGCTTACCCCGAGCTCATGACCTACATGACCGACAACCCGCTGCTGCCCCTGCTCTGGATGAGCTACGCAGTGTTCGCTGGGAGCTGGATATTCCACGCCTACGTCAAGGGTGAGTAGCCGTGGAGACCAGGATACGTGTGCTGAGGGAGGAGAAGGGATTGACCCAAGAGCAGCTGGCCGACCTAGTTGACGTCACCCGGCAGACCATACTTTTCCTAGAGAAGGGAAAGTACAACCCCAGCCTCAGGCTGGCCTGGAAAATAGCCGAAGTCTTCGACCGGCCCATAGAGGAGGTGTTCAGCTTCAAGGATGAACGACAAGGAGGTGAGAGATAGAGATGGCGTATGCAGGTGGCGCGGTGGTGGCTGCCTCCATCAGCGCAAGCAGCTACCGGGTCAAGTTCAAGCGAGAAGAGTTCCTGGAGCTAGTGGACATCGCGAAGCCCCGGATAATATATCACCGGGGGAGGATGCACTTCTTCAGCTACGACGGCTTCGTGATGTACACGTTCCAGTGTGGGAACGAGGACTTCCCGGCGCAGAGGGTGCTCAGCGCGATAGAGTTCAGCAACTACCAGTGGCAAGAGTAGACGAATTAAACCTAGAACTATTTTATTTTTCACATACTCCTAATATCCTTGATGAATGTGCCGCAGATCGAAGTCTCGCCTTGCAGCGTAGAGCATCTGCCGGAGCTGACGGAGCTATGGGCAGAGTACATGATTGACCAGGGCAGCGAAGACCCTGTTCTGCCCCTGCTTGACGTAGAGTCAAGCAAACCGGGTTTCGCCAAGCTGATGGAGAGCTACATGAGGAAGGAGCCGGAGGGCTTCCTCGTCGCCGTGAAAGACGGGGATGTCGTCGGGTTCGTTGTCTCGTTCAAGGATGCGTTCGGTTCCAACTATGTGACCCGGGTTAAGATCGGTCACATCCAGGTGGTCCACACCAAGAGGGGGTGCCGCCGGCAGGGAGTAGCCACCAAGCTGATGGAGGCCGCTGAAGGCTACCTCAGGAGTAGCGGCTGCGGGTTTGTGCTCACGGAGACGGGGGAGCCGAACACCGCTGCGCGAACCCTGCTGGAGAAAACGGGTTTCAGGGTCAGGGGCAAACTGATCGACTACATCAAAGAACTCTAATATCCACCGTACGGGAGAGTCAACGGTAGCTAGATATGACGGCTCAACCGGACTGGAAGACTGTTCTGCAGGAGCTCGTGGACAACATCCAGAGCAAGGTGCTCACCGTGATACCTCGACGCCACTCGCTGCCGGTGAACGAGTTCAAGAGGCTCCTCGACGACGAGGCCCAGAGAGCCATAGTCGAGACCCTCACCAAGAACAAGGTATCAGCCAAGCTGGTGAGCGAGGAGGGCGACGAGACCTTCGGAGACGGAGACTACGTCATAGTCGCCGACCCGGTGGACGGCACCACCAACCTGGCCCGCGGGCTCCAACCGGCGGTGACCAGCATCAGCGTCAGCGAGACCCCCGTGCAGAGCGGCGTCTTCGCCGGGATCATCGTCAACTTCTACACAGGCGAGACTTTCTTCGCGGAACGCGGCAAGGGGGCGATGCAGGACGACTGGCCCCTCCAGACGGCGGCTCCAGTCAAGTACAGCAGGGCCCTCATCTCCATGGATCTGAGCAAGGCGGCCAAGCTGGAGCTGATGACGCCCCTCATCATGGAGAGCAGGCACATCAGGGCGGGGGGCTGCAGCGCCATGAGCCTCTGCAACGTGGCGTCGGGGGTACTGGACGCCCACATTGACCTCAGGGGCATCCTGAGGGCGACGGACGCCTCCGCTGGGCTGCTGATTCTACGCGAGGCAGGCGGTGTGTACGAGTTGAACGGCGAGGAGTTCGGTGACGTCCCGTTGACCCGGGAGAGCAGGTTCGAGCTGAAGGCGGCGTCCTGCCCGGAGCTCATGGACGAGATAAACCAGCTGCTGAAGAGGAAATGAGGTACCCCTCAAGGCTCATTGAGGCGAAGCTGCAGGAGAGGCCCAACAGGTTCCTCGGCGTCGTGGATATAGATGGCAGAGAAGAGCTGTGTTTCATTCCCAACCCGGGGCGCATGCACGAGCTGATGGTGCACGGCGCCAGGGTCTACCTGCTCGAGAAGAGGGGCGAGCACAGGAAGACCCGGTACGACATGGTGCTCGTGGACTACGGGGGCGTCATGGTCAGCGTAGACTCTAGGCTCCCTAACACGCTCCTCGCCGAGGCGGTGAACGCCGGGCGCCTAAACGATTTCAGGGGCTACACGGTGGAGAAGACTGAGCCGGTGTTCCACGACTCGCGGCTCGACCTCGTGCTCTCAGACGGCAATGGACAGGTGATGGTGGAGACCAAGTCCTGCACACTGGTAGAGGACGGGGTGGCGCTGTTCCCCGACGCCCCCACCAAGAGGGGGGCGCGCCACATGAGGACCCTCGTGAAGGCCCTGGAGACGGGGCGCTCAGCCGCTGTATTCGTGATCCAACGAGGCGACGCCTCCGAGTTCAGGCCCAACGACGGGACCGACCCCGAGTTCGGGGAAGCGCTGCGGCGCGCCGCCTCCATGGGCGTAGAGACTTACGCCTACGTGTCGGATGTCTCGCTGCGGGGCGTCGAGATAAGGGAAAGGATACCTTTACGCCTTTAATTTTCCTCCGTACAGCGTAAAGACCGTGTTTAGCTTCCGGTAAGCTGAAAAAAGCCTGAAAAAAGGTTATCTGGCTTTGCGTCTGCGCACAGTTTTTAAGCACCTACTCTATGTATTCTCGCTAAGAGGAAAGTGGATGGGAAAAAAGAAGGTACTGAGCGAGAAGACCCTCAGACGAATGGTCTTACCCAGCGAGAACGACGTCGTAGGCGTAGTCCAGAAGCTGCTGGGCTTCGACCGGGTACTGGTCAAGTGCCAGGACGGGCACACCAGGATGTGCAGGATAAGAGGTAAGATGAAGCGCCGGATCTGGATCAGGGAAGGCGACGTGGTTCTGGTGAGTCCCTGGGACTTCCAGAGCGATGAGCGGGGGGAGATATTCCACCGCTATACTGCCAACCAGGTAGACGAGCTCCGTCAGAAGGGCATACTGCTTATAGAATAAGGATCTACCTAGGAGAACACCCTTGTCCCGTGAAAAAGACTACGACGAGATCTCGGATAGGATAGATAGAAAGTACGAGGAAGACGCTCTCTTCAAGGATAAGAACAAGGAAGAGTTCCGCGTCATGGAGGAGGTCTTCGACCGGCTAACCCTCCAGGGCATTTACAAGCTCTTCAACAAAGGCGTCATAGACCGGCTCCACGGCGTAGTCAAGGCCGGCAAGGAGGCTAGGGTGTACTACGCCACGCACCCGGACGGTAGGGAGCTTGCGGTCAAGATATATTACACTCACACAGCCGAGTTCCGTAAGGGGATGATGGACTACATCAGGGGAGACCCAAGGTTCAAGCGGATACGCAAGAGCCCCCGAAGCATCGTCTACACCTGGAACCAGAAGGAGTTCAGCAACCTGCAGCTATGCGAGAAGGCAGGGGTAAACTCGCCAAGGCCCATCGACTTCATACGCAACATCCTCGTGATGACCTTCATAGGCGAGGACGGGGTCCCGGCTCCGCTGCTCAGGGAGACCAGCCCCGAGGACCCAACAGGTTTCTACGCTCAGGTGCTCGACGAGATGCAGCTCCTCTGGCAGAAAGCGGGGCTCGCCCACGGCGACCTCAGCGAGTACAACATCATGGTCCACGAGGAGAAGCCCGTTATATTCGACGTGAGCCAGTCGATGCTGACCATCCACACCATGGCGCCGTCGCTGGTTGAGCGGGACATAGGTAACGTCAACTACTGCTTCAGGCGGCTTGGCGTCGAGACCAGGGACCCGGAGGAACTAAAGGAGTGGATAACCGGTGGAACAGAAGACCTATACAAGGATACCTAGAGACCGGGTGGGCGTCCTACTAGGGCCTCAAGGAAAGAACAAGAAACGCATAGAGGCGACGTTCCAGGTGAACCTCACCGTCGACAGCGAGACGGGGAACGTGGAGATAACCCCACAGACCGACCAGACCGACGTCTCGGTCCTTTTCACCGTCCGCAACATATCACAAGCCATAGGGCGTGGCTTCAGTCCCAAGCGAGCCATGACCCTCCTGAACGAGGACCAAGACATACTCGTATTGGACCTAGAGGAGTACGTAGGCACCAGCAGGAACGCCATGAACAGGGTCAAGGGCAGGATCATAGGCAAGGAGGGTAAGAGTAGGGCGCTCTTAGAGGAGCTGACGGAGAGCCTCATAAGCGTCTACGGCGGCACCGTCGCCATGATAGGCAGCTACGAGATGCTTCCCGTGGCCAAGGAGGCCGTGGAGATGCTCATCAACGGCGCGTTCCATAAGACGGTGTGGAATCACCTATATGCGTATAGACGCAGAATGAAGAAGGAGAAGGGAGAGCTCTGGTACGAGCCCCCGCGTAGGAGGGAGACACGGTAATGTCGAAGACCGAATACCAGTCCATCAGCCCGGCGGACTTCTTCTACCGTAACAGGGAGATCGCGGGCTTCAGCAACCCCAGCAGGGCGACGTACACCGCGGTGAGGGAGCTTGTCGAGAACAGCATGGACGCCTGCGAGGCACAGCGGGTGCCGCCGGACGTCTACCTCAGGATATCGGAGGTGGACGACTACAGGGAAACCGAGACTAAGATATACAAGCTCAGGATCGAAGACAACGGCACAGGGGTCCCCGCGGAGCACATCCCCCAGGCGTTCACGCAGGTCTTCTACGGAAGCAAGTACATCCTCAAGCAGGCCCGGGGCACCTTCGGCCTCGGCGGAACCATGGCGGTGCTCTACGGCCAGATCACCACCCACCAGCCCGTGCAGGTCATAAGCAGCACAGGAGGCGAGGTCCACGAATTCACCATGATGATCGACATCCAGAACAACCGCGCCAACATACTCAAGCACAACATCAGGCAGAACCCGTCGGGGTGGCGCGGCACGGCCTTGGAGCTGCAGATGGAGGGCGACTACAGCCGCATAATGTACAGGCTTATCGAGTACCTCAAGCAGACGGCGATGGTTAACCCCTACGCCGACATCACCTACGTGGACCCCCGGGGCAGGCTCTACAAGTTTGAGCGAGGCACGGAGAAGCTGCCGCCCCTACCCCAGTCGGTGAAGCCACACCCCCACGGCGTCGACGTCGAGACCTTCAGGAGGCTCATCTCAGCCACCAAGACAAGGAACATGAAGCAGTTCATGATGGAACACTTCCAGGGGGTCGGCCCCACCACCGCCGAGAAGTTCCTCGACCTCGCCGACATAAGTAAGAAGGCCAAGCCCAAGACCCTGAGCCCCGAGGACATAGTGAAGGCGGTCCGGGCGACCCGTGAGTATGCCGGCTTCAAGCGCCCCGACGCCAGCTGCCTCAGCCCCATCGGGGAGGAGCTTCTGGAGACCGGCATAAAGAAGGAGCTTAACCTCACGGAGGAGGACTACATCAAAGTGGTGACCCGGAAACCCAGCACGTACCTCGGGTTCCCGTTCGTAGTGGAGGCCGCCGTCGCCACCGGCAGGACGGTGCGTAAGACCCACGGAGCCGGGATAACCATATACAGGTTCGCCAACAGGATACCGCTCCTCTTCGACGAGAGCAGCGGCGTAGTCTGGAAGTCGGCGAACAGAAACATCAACTGGAAGACCTACAACGTGGAGAGCGACACTTCGCTCGTCATAGCGGTGCACGTCTGCAGCACCAAGATACCGTACAAGAGCGTCGGCAAGGAGTACATGGCCGACCAGCCAGCGGTGGAGCGGGAGGTAACCAACGCCATCAGGGAGGCCGCCCGAGGAGTGAGAAGATACTTCAACCGCAGGTTCAGGATAGCCCGTGAGCGCAGGAGGCTGAACATATTCAGCAAGTTCCTGCCCGTGATCGCGGAGTTCAGCTCGAAGCTTGCCGAGAAGGATATCCCCGACATAGAGCCTCTGCTGAGCGTGGTGAGCACGGACATCCCAGAGGTGGAGAAGAAACTGGAGGAGGTGTCAGAGATTGTCGAAGACGCGTCGGAGTGAGGCCGAGCGCCGCAGGGAGGCCATGGAGCAGAGCCTCACCGGCCTAGGGAACCTGATCCATGAGCAGATCACCAACCACGAGTTCCCGTGGATACACATGCAGAGCAGGTCCACGGACAACATAATGTACGACCCTGAGGAACGGCAGTACGTCCTCGGCCCCAGGATGATAAGGCGGCACAGCCGCAACATCCGCCACATAAGGCCCTTCACCCAGCTCGTATGGACCGCGTGGTTCGCCAAGGAGCTGGTCAGGCAAAGGAAGACCAGCACCCTGAGGGAGGTCTACTACTCCGCCAGGGGCCATCGGGACATCGAGTACAACAACCAGCAGGAGAGCGACAACATCATCACGGACATGGAGGTTGCCCTGAACAGGGCTCGGGAGGACTTCCACATCTTCCCCGAGGAGCGGAGCGCCATCTTCGGCGACCTAACCATAGAGTACACGGTGCCGGGGTACGAGGGGAGGCGCACAAACCTCACGGACCACCCCGACGGAGTCATGATAGGCCCCGCCGTCACCAGCAGCGAGTTCGTCGAGACGTCAGCGGATAAGGTACTGGTCATCGAGAAGGGCGCCATGTTCACCAGGCTCGTGGAGGAGCGTGCCCCCGACAAGTTTAACGCCATCCTCATCCACACCGCGGGCCAGAGCCCGAGGGCCACTAGGGGCATCATCAACAGGCTCAACCACGACTACGGGCTGCCGGTCTACATCTTCACGGACGGCGACCCGTGGGGCATACACATCGCCATGGTCATCATCAGCGGCTCCGCCAACGCCGCCCACCTCAGGGGGCTCACCACGCCCGACGCCGAGTGGATTGGCGTCTGGGGCACAGACATAATCGACTACAAGCTGCCCACGGAGCCGCTGACGGAGTTCGACCACAAGCGGCTCCACGAGCTCAAGGACGATCCCCGGTACACGGGCGACATATGGCAGAGGGAGCTGGACGTGTTCCTGGAGCTGGAGCAGAAGGCCGAGCTCGAGGCCTTCAGCCGCTACGGGCTCACCTACATCGTGGACGAGTACCTCCCGGCGAAGCTCGAGAGCTAAGCATTTTTTTACCAGTCACGACATTCAGTCTTGATCACGTTGGAGCGCAGAATCAGCCTAAGCGTCAAGGGACTCGCGGCGGTGCTCGCGGGCTTCCTCTTCCTCGCAACAGGAGCCATGCTCTACCTGAATACGGCCAGCACAGATATAGGTGCGGTGAACCCCTGGCTGTTCAAGCCCCTCGGCATCGTGTTGGCGCTGGTAGGGTTGGCTCTGTTGGCTTCGAGGGATGAGTAGCTTGGCGGTGAAAGGAGTCATAATGGCGGGGGGTATGGGCACCAGGTTCCGCCCCCTGACCAACTACTTCCAGAAGTGCATGATCCCCATCGGGGACCAGCAGAAGCCCATACTGGAGTACGTGGTGCGGCTCTACGGCTACCACGGCGTAAAGGACTTACTTCTGCTCGTGGGCTACAAGCATCAGCAGATAAAGAACTACTTCGACGACGGCGAGAGGTTCAACGTCAAGATGAGCTACATGTTGGACGCCCCGGACATGGTTGGAAGCGCAGGAGCCACCCTGAACGCCTACAGGCAGGGAGCCCTGACCGAGGAGGACACCCTGGTTGTCTACTACGGAGACATCGTAAGCAACATCAACCTCCGCGAGATGATCAGGCTCCACGAGGAATCCGGGGCCAAGGTCACCGTGGCCCTAGCCCCAGACTTCCAGGTGAACGTAGGCGTAGCCGAGCTGAACGGAAGCTGGATAAAGAGCTTCAAGGAGAAGCCTCACCTCAAGACGGCTGTAAGCATAGGCATGCTGATACTGGACGGCTCCGTGCTGCGGATGATGGAGAAGCTCTACAGCCAAGGCTTGTTCGAGAGCTTCGACCTCATGGGCGACGTGGTCCAGTACCTCGTAGACAAGAAGGACAAGGTCGCCGCCTACATCACGGAGGCATTCTGGTACGACGTAGGCAGCATCGAGCGGTACGAGAGGCTCAGCAACGAACGCGTAAACGAGGAGCTGGGCTTCCTCCTATAACGTATGTTTCGGGGTCGGAAAACTTCTTAACCCTGATTCAAACTTCAATACCGGCGAAACATATTTGAAAGCCCTAGTTCTAGCCGGAGGATTTGCCACGAGGCTCAGGCCCCTGAGCTGCAGCCGACCGAAGACTCTCTTCCCGTTGGCGAACCAGCCCCTGATCGACTACACTCTACAGAACCTCGCCCAGGGAGGAGTGGACACCATCATCCTCTCCGTCTACTACATGGCGGAGAACATCGTCCGCTACCTTGGACCAACCAAGTACGACATGGGTATCCTCTATTCACGGGAGCAGCGGCCCCTAGGCAAAGGCGGAGGAATAAAGAACGCGGAAGACCTTCTCAACGGAGAACCCTTCATAGCGATCAACGGAGACATCATCACGGACCTGGACTTACGCCGCCTCATCAGCTTCCATGAAGAGAAGGGCGGGCTGGCTACGATAGCCCTCTACCAGGTCAAAGACCCCAGCAGGTATGGGTCCGTGGAACTCGACAGGGAGGGAAGAATAACTAGGTTCGTCGAGAAACCCGAGCCAGGGACGGCGCCTAGCAACCTTATCAACGCCGGGATATACGTCCTTGAACCCGAGGTTCTGGAGTACATGCCCTCCGGGAAGAGGTTCGACACGGAGGTGGAGGTCTTCCCTATTCTCGCGCAGGAGAGGAAGCTTTTCGGCTTCGAGTTCCACGGGTACTGGACAGACATCGGTGTACCCGAGGAATACCTCAACGCAAACGCCGCGATCCTCGGGAAGAGGAGCGGAACCTCCGGTAACGAGAACGCGAACGTGGACCCCACAGCCACCGTAAAGGAGCCGTGCATCTTCGGGGACAACGTGAACATAGGCGCCGACTCGGTCATCGGCCCCAACGTCAGCATGATGGACAACGTCCACATAGGGAAAGGCGTCAGGATAGAGAACAGCATCATCTTCGCCGGGGCCTCCATCGATGACTACAGCAGCGTCAGGAACGCCCTCATAGGCGAGAGCGCGGTCCTGGAGCGGTGGGTCAAGGTGGAGTCGGGGAGCCTCATAGGCGACTACGTGCAGATAAACGACGGCGTGACCATCACGGAGGGCGTAAGCATCTGCCCGAGCAAGACCGTCGAAGAGAGCATACTTGAGCCTAAACAGGTGATGTAGTGCCGAGGCTCTTCGGCAGCAACGGCGTCCGGGGCGTCGTGAACCAGGAGCTAACAATAGAGCTGGCGTCAGGCATAGCGGCGGCGGCCGGCCACGTCCTGGGCGGGGAGATGGCTGTAGGCAGAGATGGCCGCACCAGCAGCCCCATGATCAGGGACGCCGTCGTCGCGGCTCTTCTCAGCGTCGGCTGCGACGTCCACGATATGGGTTTACTGCCTACACCGGTTCTCCAGTACCTCATCAGGCACCTCGGCCTCGACGGCGGCATAATGGTCACCGCGAGCCACAACCCGCCCGAGTTCAACGGAGTCAAGGTGCAGGCCGGGGACGGCGCAGAGGTCTCCAAAGAGGCCGAGGAGCGGATAGAGGAGCTATACTACAGGGGAGAGCCGGGGCCCGTGCCCTGGGACCAGGTGGGCATGGAGACCGAGTGCGACGGGATGGGGGCGTACATCGACGCCGTACTCAGCCAGGTGGACGCGGATGCCATAAGGGAGAAGGGATACAAGGTGGCCTTGGACACGGGGAACGGCGTCGCGGCCCTCACGGCGCCCCAGGTGGCCAGCCTCCTGGGCTGCAGGGTGTACACGGTCAACACAGAGATAGACGGTTCTTTCCCCGGCAGGGGAAGCGAGCCCACCCCCGAGAACCTGGGCGCCCTCAAGGAGATCATGAAGGTCACGGGCGCCCACATGGGCGTGGGGTTCGACGGCGACGGGGACCGCAGCATTGTGATAGACGAGAACGGGGTGGCCGTCTGGGGGGACAAGACCCTGAGCCTGGTCGCCGACTGGTACATGGAGACTCACCCCGGCGCCACGGTGGTCACCTCGGTGAGTACCTCCGCGGGACTGGAGAAGGTCGTGGAGGCCCGCGGCGGCAGGGTCCACTGGGAGAAGGTGGGCAGCGTCCTCGTAAGCAGGGACATGATAGAGCTGGGTGCCCCCATCGGCGGCGAGGAGAACGGCGGCATAATGTACGGGCCCCACCTACCCGCCAGGGACGGCACCATGGCCATGGCGCTGCTGCTCCACGTGATGACGGAGCGAGGCAAGCCACTCAGCGAGCTCATAGCCGAGCAGCCCATAGGAGCCAAGAGGAAGGACAGGATACCATGCCCCAACGAGCTCAAAGAGGAGCTGCTCAGGAGGCTTCCCGAGGTCGCCGACGCCCCGGAGGTGAACACCATGGACGGCGTCAAGCTCAGTTGGCCCGACGGACGCTGGGTGCTGATAAGGCCCAGCGGCACCGAGCCCATCGCCCGCATCTACGCCGAGGCGGAGACAGAGGAGAAGGTTACAGCACTCATCGACGAGTACAAAGAGAAGGCAGGCGAGCTCATCGAGAGCCTGCAGAAAAAAGGTTAGAGGGCCTTTAGGTCCTCTATGAACTCTGCTAGATCCTTTACGACGCTGTCCACGAGTGTCTTCCCCTTCTCCTTGGTGGCCAGGGTCGGGTCGCCGAGGCTTCCTATGCTGGTGTTCTCGTCGTACATGTAGGCGGCGCTCACCTTCCTCCTGTACTTTGGGTCTATGCTGGTGTGCTCGGGGGTCCACTTCTCGGCCCTGTCCATGAGTATCCTGTGGCCTAGGTAGAGCCCTACGCTGGTCTCCAGCTCGCATGCGTGGCCGCCGCCCTCCTGCTCTATGACCTTGGTCCCCTCTGCTCCGAACCCGTCGGGCATGGGGTAGACCATTACGCTGTACACCCTCTTACCGGTCTCGTCCTGGATCTCCTTGAGGGCCTGCCTGATGGGGTTGGTGTTGCCGCCGTGGGCGTTCATTATGACGATCCTGTTGAAGCCGTGGTGGATGAGGCTGGCGCAGACCTCCTTCAACACGTTCACAAGGGTCTGGAAGGTGAGGGTCACCGAGCCCTTGAAGTTCATGTGGTGTGGCGAGTAGCCGTAGCATACCGTCGGGGCCACAAGGACCCCTGTCTTCTCCGCGACCCTCAGAGAGATCTCCTGGGCCGTGTAGGCGTCGGTGTCGATGGCCATGTGTTTGCCGTGCTGCTCGGTGGAGCCCACCGGGAGCAGGACAACGTCGTTCTCCTTGAGGTACTCCTCGACCTCTGGCCTGGTCAGCTTGTATAACCGGTTCTCCATACCTTATCACTTAGCTGTTTTATTGATAAAGCCTAGGCTCGGCTGAAGGAGGGGATGACCTCCTCCGCGAAGAGCCTGGTCTCGTCCCTGAAGTCTTCGCCCATGAACCTGTTGATGAACAGGGTGACGCCGGCGTCGATGTAGACCTGTATCTGCTCTATGATGTCGTCGGGTGTCCCGCAGAGCGGCGGTCTCCTGTCCCCGGCGGCGCCGCCGTACCTGGCCTGCATGCTCCTCGTGTACTGGTCAAGACTCATCTCAGCGTTTCCCCTGTCCTCGCTTATCAGCGTGTAGTTCGCCCACGAGAGCTGTATCTCGTCGAAGTCTCTGCCAGCCCTCACGCAGTGACGCTTAAGCACCTCCGCCTTGTGTTCAAAGTCGCTGGGTGAACCCATCCATGCAGCGAAGTTGCTGATGTCCGCGTGCCTAGCCACTGTCCTCAGCGTGAGCTGCTCCCCGCTCCCCGCCAGCATGAGCGGCGGGTGGGGCCTCTGGACAGGCTTCGGCGAGCAGTAAGCATTCTCTACGCTGTAGTATCGTCCCTTGAAGCTCGGCGCCTCCTCGGTCCACATCTTCTTGATGATCTGTGCGGCTTCGTCCAGTCTCTTCACGCGTGCTGCGGCGCCTTCGTATGGGTAGCCGTAGGCCCTGAACTCGCCTTCGTGCCACCCGGTTCCCAGGCCCAGTATCAGGCGGCCGCCGCTGATGGCGTCCAGCGTGGCACCCATCTTCGCCAGGAGGCTGGGTTGCCTGAAGGGGTTGCAGAGGACCAGCTGCCCGAGCCTTATGGTGGAGGTGTTGGCCGCCAGCGCCGCCGTCGTCGTCCAGCACTCGAACCTTGGGTCGCCAGGGTTCCGGTACATCCCTATGAGGTGGTCGCTGGTCCACGCGCTGTGGTACCCGAGGGCCTCGCAGTGCTGGACATCGTCCAGGATGTCTCTGTAGAGGGGGCGCTCAGGGCTGATGAATACGCCGAACTCGACGCTCATGGCTGAACGATGGCACCGGGGAGTTATGATGTTTGCCTAGGGTATAATCCCGCACCCGTTGTCGACCTCGTGGTGGTCAAACTACTTAAGCTGAAGACCGCCGCTGTCCATGAGCCTCTTCCTCAGGAGCCCCAGTTCAGCGTTTGCGGCGGCCTCATGGGTCTCCGTGTACCATTCCTCGCCGGCGTTCATCGCCATCAGCGTCTCGATCAAGCCGATGCTCTTCACGAGGTGGCCCCTGATGTCACCGCTCCTGTTGATGACTCCGTCGAAGAGGCGGCTCTGGCGCTCTGACCAGTCGCCGGGCTGGTCGAGGCCCGGAATGTAATAAAGTAGAAGCCTCTGAAGCGTTGCTCTGTCGATGACGCTGCCCAGCGCCCCTCTGCGACGGGTCTCCTTGTATAGGCTCTCGTCTGGGCCGTAGATGCACATGTCGTAGTTGTTGTGGGCGAGTTGGGTGAGGTCGCATATGGCGAAGCTGAGGAGGTCTACGCCGTGTTCCTCGCAGAGGGCGCCGAGGCGGACCAGCGCAGGGATGGCCATGAACCCGTACAATATTATTCTATCCGGCTTGAACCCGTTCCCCATCAGGTCGAGGAGCGCTGCCTCGGCGGACCTCCCCGTGGCGTAGGTGTCCGGAACCACGATGGTGGCTGCCTCGTCCAAGCCCTCGGGGTAGCGCCGGTACGAAACCACGAGCCTCCTCGGGTCGTCTGAGTGGGCCCTGTACCCGCCGGTCCTGTACTCGGTCCTGACGTCCACTATGGGGGCCCCCTTCATGACGTCGGCCACCATGTACCCCGCCCCCGCCCTGAGTATGTGGAGTATCGCCGCGTCTTCGGTTAACACCCTCATGGCTTTGGCTGCATTGACGAAGTAGTTCGCCGCTTCCCTGCAGAGAGTCTTTAGGTCATCGCCGACCATGTGGGGGTGACAGGCCACCATCCCGCCGGCACAGGTGTCTACGATGTACACGGTCCCTACCGGCTCGCCCTCCGGGATGAGCTTCGAACCCGTGACCCTGTAGAGCCATGCTTCTCTACCAGATCCTTCGATGTGGACTGGTTTCGTGGCGTCGAGGTCCAGTGGAAAATAGTTGGCAATGTCGTCGGGGTCCACCGTGTAGCAACCAGTCTTGATCTTGTTTACCTGTATTTAACCGTCTGCGCCGTCTTTCTCCGGCGCGGGTTTCTGGAACTGGGCTATGTACCTGTTGATGAGCTCGGGCTGTCTAAGCACCATGGTGGCGTTCACCCCGAGCAGCTCCGCGTACATCTCGCCCAGCCTCTCATCCAGCTTCGAGAACTCTTCGTGCCACCTGAACCCCTTCTCTGCAGAGTTGGGGCAGTCGGGCCGACACGGGAAGAAGAAGCCCAGTATGTAGGCGTGGGTGTCCACGTTCTTCTCTTCGTTGAGGACCTCGGCGAGCTGCGTGGCTGCCCGGGTCTCCACGTTGACGCCCTTCACCCGGTCCTGTGCGTACTGTTTGATGCAGCAGTCGGGGTACCCCAGCAGCCTCCCCATGCGGGTTATCCACTTGGCGTTGAACTCCTCAGGGTACGCGAAACGGACGCGCCCTATCCGGGGGTCGGGCCTCCTCTGAACCCTAACCCTGAGCTTCTCCCGATCTTTAATCAGCCTCTTGAGCTCCTTCCCGTCTCTGCCGTCCTTGAACAGGAATATCTCGTGGACGGTTGGCCGGACCTGGGCTTGCTCCGACTTTAATCCGAGCCTGTCGCTCCAACTGTAGTAAGCCCTGTAGGGATCGGAGTTCTCGACCACCGCCTCGAACTGCGTCTCCATAAGCTTCTTGGTCTCTTGGATGACCTGCACCTTGGCTCTGGGCTCCGTTATGGCCTGGAGCCTTTCTATCTGGGGCTTGACGGCGCGGTCTATCCTCTGCCCCATCTGTAAGCCGCTCGGGAACTCGGCGGGGACCGTGATCTGGCTGACAGGCCTCAGACCCATGTGGGGCAGCAGCAGACACTCCAGCTTCACCCGGTTCAGTATGTGCTCGTCCGCCAGCAGCTCATCCAGTGTCTCGGTGTCCAAGGCGATCAACATGACTCAGCCATTACAGCTTAAAACATCTGCTAGGGTGCCCAAGAAAAATTAAGAAAAGAAAAGTTGGGTTTTTTACATCGGTATTAGCTTAAGGACCTGTAGGAAGAACTGCGCTCTGCCTGTCAGCATCGTGAACCTGAACAGCACCGTGTTGCCGAAGTAGGCTCCCAGGGCGACCATGATGAACAGGCGGCCTATCCTTGTGGGTACCTGCAGTGCTCCACTGTGCTCGTAGGTCAACATGAAGTACAGTGTGCTGCATACTAGCCCGACAGCTATGTACAGGAAGTTGATCCACGCCATGGCGCCTCCGTCCGTAGGCCTCGTTATGGTGCTCACGATTGCGTCCTGGATGTTGGGGCCGATGGAGCCTCTTATGCCGAGGCCGAAGCCGGCTCCTACCAGTAACGCGATGGGGTATCTGCTTACCCACCGGTACTCAGGTATCAGCATCGCGTAGATCATGAGACCCATTACAAGGGGCACGATCATGGTGATGTTGCCCTGCAAAAGCGGGGTGATGCACATCCTCATGACGTTGCTGAAGTTCACCGTTAGGCTCACCGCCAGCATGACGGCGATGTAGAGGTGCTCAGCGAACCGGTACGCCGGGTTCTCCTTGTACAGCGGGTAGCTGTAGATCATTAGCATTAGGACCCAGCCGGTCCAGAGACCGATCAGGTCTAATGTCGCTGTTGGATACGGCATTTAGCTTCCCCTCCCTCTTTCCATTAGCAAGCCAATGTTTGCTATTATTACGGCTATCACGATGAGCAGGTGGCTTACGCTGATGCTGTCCATGGCTATGATTGCATCGCCTGGCTCACCGATCAACATCTCCAGCTCTGCGCCGCCTCTTGAGCCGACGCTCATGCCGAAGTAGTTACCGGCCAGCCATCTGGGGATGCCCGTCGAGCCCAGCATCGCGATTCCGATCTGTGCCATTGGTACCCCGTATGCTTCCTGCCACATTGTCAGGAAGTATCCGCCCCAGTCTCCTGTGTCTGAGGACAGAACCCCTGCGACGTCGTGCCACGTGTTAACGTTCTCCATCATCGGGATGTTGTCCAGCGGTGTGCCAAAGTGGTCTGTCGGGTAGACGCTCCGCATGTTGGAGGCCAGCTGGGCTATCGCCGACTCGCCTCCGGTGATGTAGCCCAGGAACACCCAGTCTACACCGTACTCTGCCGCGTCGAAGTCCTCCTTAGCCGTGCCCAGTAGGTGGTTGTACGTCAGCTCTACGTCTGTGTGCGGCCCAATAAGAATAACGTGGGCTCCTTCCCTGAGCAGTGCCTTTGCGCAGACTGTCACACCGGGGTGGCACTCCGGCCACGCGCTTACGCCGTAGCCGAAGTTTAGGATCCAAGTGTCTCCGGGGTTCACTGCGTCGCCTGTGATTCCCTCATAGAGGTCTCTGGTGTTTTCAGCGATCTTGATGGGGAACCCGATGGGGTTCAGGAACGGCACCATCAACGCGATGAAGAGTATCCAGTAGAATACCCGGCGGTCGATGTTAGCTAGTGAGAAGCTCATTCGTCTCCGCCTCCCGCATAGAATCCGCGTTCCTTACCCAGTAGCGCTCTGAAGCCGTAGGCGATCATTCCGAGGGTTCCTACCAGGGCGAAGGTCCTCATTCCCGGAACCTGTCCGGTGAACCTGAACCACTCGCCGATGGTCGCGAATCCCACCCAGATGGCCTCGCCCGCGGGGGCGTTGCTCAGTATGACGAAGCAACCCGCGATGAGCATCAGGGCGGCGTCGACGTTCCTAGCCCTAAAGGCCCGGTACGCTGCTGAGAAGATGTAGAACCCTGTGATGGGATACAGCGTTGCTCCCAGCGGCGTGTAGACGTAATTGAATAGCCAGTTATAGATGGGGTTGCTGGTCTGTAGGCCTGTCATGAAGTATCCGGCGAGGCCGGTCACCAGCATGACTGCCAAGGCTGCGAGCAGAACGCCGCTGTATTGCCAGTTTTCCCGTCTCCTCTGGACGCTCATACTGTGACCCATGGTTAGACGCACAGCGCCGAGCCCAAGGGAGATGTTGTAGATGATGATCCCCCATGTCCTGATCATCTCCGCCCAAGCCTGAGCCTCGAAGAAGAAGAAGTACTCTACGAACATCAGGACGGTGACGATGCCGGTGATTGCATACACGAATTCTCGTTTAAGCATTTGTGACATCTCTCATTACACCCCCAATAGATCAGCGATCACTGTGATGCCTGCTGCGCCGAGTAGGAAGCCAACGCCGGTTAACGCTACAAGGAGAAGCTTCATGATGTCCTCCCCCTTGATGGATCCCAGCACGTCGCGGTTCCCGCTGATGACAGCACCGGCTGCGAACAGCTCCTCAGCTAGCAACATGTAGTCGCATGTGGCCACGAGGAACGGCATCTGGTGGGTGTTGTTGGTTCCGCCGATCTGCATCGAGCCGATGGTGTTTCCTGCCTCGCCGATGACGACGGCCTCGTAGTAGAAACCGCCGATCAGTATGTTGGAGGCAGGCCTGGCTCTCTGGAAGTATCCCAGCACGCCGCTTAGGTAGGCTGACTGGCCCTCGATGAAGACAATCTGTTCGACGTTGAACTCCTCTGGTTTGCCCTGCCGTAGATACGCTGTTCTCATCGTCTCCTCGACTAGGGGCATGGCGTCCGGTAGGGGACAGTACGCAGCTATCTGTACTCCAGCCTTCGCGCACTCCTCAGTCACGTACTCGAGGATGCTGATACTGGCAAGAGTCTGAGGCCCTTGCGTTGAGTCGTTAAGGGGACCTGCGATGCCTGGAGTCCAGAAGACTGGCTGCCCCATCTCGGCTGCTCTCCCTACGGCCTCAGGGATGGCAGTCATCGCCGGCATCGTCCTGATGTGGTATTCTTCCTCTTTGTTTATCGCCATGTAGTAGTACATCACTATGAAAGTCAGAATCATTAGTATGAAAGTCATTAATCGTCCTTCAACTATTATTGCCATTGTTTTTCCTTCCGTTTTTTAGCCTATCCACTGAGCCGCACAGCGTCATCCCTTAAGGAGCGCAGTGACAGGACTCAATGAATGATAGACTTAGTTTTCTATCATAGTTCTGTATATATAATACTTATTTCTGGGACACGCATAATCTGCTAATATTATACTATTTTTATGCCTATAGTCATCAAAATTAAGGCTAACAACATGTTTCGTTCACGCCTGTTGATGCCAATAATTGAGTCACTTATTATATGACTGATTGTTACTCTAATGTGATGAGAGAGATAACCGTAAAGCATTGATGATAATCAAAATATGGTAATCTGATCTAATCGAAGTCAGAAAGGAAGATACTTTCTCCAACCCTTCTTTTCCTGTACAGGTTTTTCTTCCTCCCCCTCTTTCTGCTCTTCCGTTTCCGTCTTCTTTTCTTTAGGCTTTATCCCGTGTGCAGCTATGTTCTCCAGCCTCTGTATCAGCTTCTCCACGTTCTCGTGCTCCTGATAAGTCTGGAAGAACTTGTCTCCCTTGACGATCGCGTTGTCGCCGAACAAAGGCAGCAGAGGAAACAGGAAAACCTGGCCCATGCTAGCGCCTACCCTGCTGATGGGCTTATAGCTCTCCAGGAAGAGTATGGCGGCGGTCTCCATGCCGTACCTGTAGATCTCCCTCGCCGTCCACTCGATTATCTCGTCAACGTCATCAGGCGTTACCTCTTCGTCCCAAAACATCGCGGGTCACAGGTGTTATGTCTTGTAGAGTCGATGAAGATTTAAGAACTTGCCTCAAGCTCAAGCCGCCTCCTCTGGAGGCGTTTCCTTATATGCATGTAGCCTCCCAGAACGCCGCCGGCGATGAGGCTTATGGAAATGGATAACACTATGCCGAGGTTCAACTGGCTGATCATGGTAAGCATTATTACAAGTGCCATGACTGAGGCGTAGCCCGCCGTTTTCAAGCCCACGATGAGGTGCTGGGTGTCGGACCTCTTACAGACTTGGGAGGCTGCGTAGTAGCCTCCGAAGATGTAGATGATGAAGCTGAGGTCCGTCAACAAACCCTTGGGGACTATGAACACGTCTTCCCCGATGAGGCTCAGTGCCTGCATCCATATCCATATGATTCCGTTGGCGAGCATCGCTCCAGCAAGGTAGTCGGTGTTGTTGGGCTCCCTGGGTCCCTTCGGCTTCTCTTCCTCGACCTCGGCGTCTTGCTCCACGGCATCCTCGGCCTTGGTTTCTTCCTTGGTCTCGTCCTCTGCGGGCTCGGTGTCCATTCTCTATGTGTTGTTCTCTGAGTTCTTAGGTTTATTCGTTGACCTTAACTAGCCGTGTATGCTAGTCTAAACCATGTCGATTGAAGGCGTTCCGGCCCCTGAGGAGCATCTAGGCTTCAGGGTCGGCACGGACCGTAAGCTGGCCGACTGGCCGGAGATAGTTGAGTACTTCATGAAGGTGGGCGAGGCGTCGCCGCGGGTCATGGTGGAGGAGCTGGGGGAGACTACCATGGGCAACCCCTTCATACTGGCCACCGTCTCGTCGCCCGAGAACATTGAGAACCTTGAGGAGCTTCGGAGGATACAGCTGAGGCTGGGTAACCCTGTGGGGCTCGGAGAGGAGGAGGCCGCCGAGCTACTGGAGAAGGGGAAGACGGTGGCGTTGATCAGCTGCAGCATACACAGCACCGAGGTCGGGGGCAGCCAGATGAGCATGGAGCTGCTCCACCGGCTCGCCACCGAGGAGAGCCCGGAGATGGCGGAGGTGCTGGAGAACGTGGTGTTCCTCTTGGTGCCCAGCCTGAACCCCGACGGGAACAGGATCGTGTACGAGTGGTATGGTAGGTACCTGGGCACCGAGTACGAGGGCTCGGGGCCGCCGTACGTCTACCACGAGTACGCGGGCCACGACAACAACCGGGACTGGTACATGTTCACGCTGAAGGAGACCCAGCTGACCATCGAGCACGTCCACAACAGGTGGCACCCCCAGATCGTCTACGACATGCACCAGATGGGCAGCAAGGGGCCCAGGTTCTACGTGCCGCCGTTCATAGACCCCTACGAGCCCAACATCGACCCGGTGCTCACCAGCGGAGTCAACTTCATGGGCGTCAGCATGGCGGACGCCCTGGCCCGGGAGGGTAAGGGCGGAGTCGCCACCCACTGGGTCTTCGACGCGTGGACCCCCGCCAGGGCCTACCAGCACCACCACGGCGGCATACGCATCCTCAGCGAGGCCGCGTCGGTGAAGATAGCTTCGCCTATCGAGATCAAGCCCGAGGAGATGGAGACTGAGAGGGGCTTCAACCCCAAGGAGGCCCGTTGGAACCACCCCATCCCGTGGAGGGGAGGCGCATGGACCCTGAGGGACATCATAGACTACGAGCTCACCGCGGCCTGGGCGTGCCTCCAGACGGCGGCCAAGTTCAGGAAACGGTGGCTCAGGGGCACCCTGGAGATGGGGCGCAGGGCGCTGGAGCCGACCAGCGGGCCCTACGCGTTCGTCATCCCGTTGGCTCAGCGTGCCCTTGGGGCCGTCAAGGAGCTCATATGGGTCCTCAGGAAGGGCGACGTGGAGGTCCACATGGCGGAGGAGTCTTTCACGGCGGACGGCGTCGAGTACCCGGCGGGGAGCCACGTGATCCTGTACGCTCAAGCTTACGGCAACTTCGCCAAGACGCTGCTGGAGAGGCAGGTCTACCCCGATCTAAGGGAGAGCCCGGAGGCGCCGCCGAAGGTGCCGTACGACGTGACCGCCCACACGCTGAGCCTCCAGCTGGGCGTCGAGGTGACACAGGTGGATACGGCGTTCGAGGCCAAGCT
>CAZCKR010000020.1:0-5895 GCA_964499305.1 uncultured Candidatus Bathyarchaeia archaeon
TAACTGAATTTATTGGATGGTTCAGATTTGCCCCTCTTGTAAAAAACTAGTTTCCGACGAAGATACCGCATGCCCTTACTGCAATAATCTCTTAACTTCAGAGAACAAGGTTTGTCCATTTTGTAAGAAACAAATTACAGATGAAGACACCGTATGCCCTTACTGTAATAATCTCTTAATTTACGAGTATCCGAAACAAATTACGGCTGAAAGAAACAAAGTATTGTTTCCCACTGGCTTTATACTTCTATTTGCTGCTATTCTATATTCGATATTTCAATCAAAGTTCAATGGTTTTATGCACGGATTATTTTACATCGCTTGGTTAACTGGATTCGTAATCTTTTGTGTATATATCGGTAAGGGAGACAAAGATTTCTGGTGGGGAAAATAAACCCAGCTAAATAGTGAAAGCTGCCTCCAACAACTAAAAGAAGCAGGTTTAACAAGGTCGATGAGTTTGATGACCTGCATCTGTATCGTAAACTCAAATAATGTCTTGGAGGGGGCGTGGCGGGCCCGGGGAGGGGGGCGAACCATCTCGCAAGTGGAGATGTCTCCCGATGCATTCCCTCTATTTTATCGATTGTTTTATGAGAACGAAGATATTCGGTTCATCTACCCTAGGGTATTTTATTAATAATATTCAAGAACTGAAGAATGTGTTACAAAACTCGTTAGAACACTGATAGCGTATTCATGCATGCATGGTTCAGATGTGGTGCAGGGGTGGGGTTCTCACACAAAAATACCTGTAACCTCAGTGTCTTAATACGTGTCCCGGTCTTGCTCCAGTCAACAGTCCTTTTTCCACGATTATGGTGCCGTTTACTATGGTGTAGTCTATGCCGACGGGGTAGACGTCATGGTTGATGCCCTGTGAGAGCTCAAGACAGTTCTTGAAGTTGGCCCTGTGGGAGACGGTCTTGGGGTCAAACACGACGACGTCGGCCCAATAATCTTTCCTGAGCAGCCCCCGGTCTGTGAGACCCATCGTCGTGGCGGGGTTGAACGTCATCTTCTTGATGGCGTCCTCCCATGACAGGAGCCCCCTCTTCCTCACGTATTCGCCTAGGACCAGGGGGAAGGTGCCGTAAGCCCGGGGGTCGGCCGAGGTTGCTGTGACGCCTCGGGGCGACTCGATGGGGGCGTCGGACTCGATTGAGACGTATGGGGTCTTTAACTGTTCAACGAGGGAGGGGTTGTACATGTCCTCGTATGAGGAGCCTCTGAAGTTGAGCCACCGGAGGTAGCCTTTCTCCTCGGTCTCCATGTCGAACCAGGCCGTCCACGGGTCTACTCCTCTGCTTTCCGCGATCTCGCTGAAGGTCATGCCGATGTATCTCTTGTTGTCAGCCGTCCATACTTGTTGAAGCTGCATCGAGGACCACGCGGGCTCCAGTTCATCAGCGTCCCAGTGGTGCGGCGACTTCCCCGGGACGCTGACTTGGATGCTGCGCCACTCAGGATAATCCTTTTCTATGAACCGTCTACGGACTTCAGGGTCTCTGATCTGTTTCATTATCCAATCAAATCCCTCCTCCCTGCGCCTAGAGAGCCAGTGGGGGAGCATGTAGACGATGTTTCCCGCGATGGAGCCCGGGTAGGGGTATATGTCAAATGATATGTCGACGCCCCTCGCCCTCGCCTCGTCCACCAGCCTCCTTGTCTGAGGGTTAAGGCGTGTATGGGACATGCAGGTACGTACACCAGACCTCTCGGCGATGTCAACCGTCTCTTCAACCGACGACTGAAGATACGAGCTCCTCATGTGAGGCATGTAGACGCCGTCGTAGCTCTCCACGACTCTGCATAGTTCGACGAGCTCCTCGGTGTCGGCCCAGCACCCTGGGCAGCCGGACAGCCCCGCGGACATGCCGAAGCCGCCGTCGTCCATCGCCTGTCTAGCCATCTCCTTCATCTCGTCCAGCTCGCGTCTGTCCGCCCTCCTGGCTTCCAGCCCCATAACGTAGTATCTGATGGCTCCGTGGCCGAACAGCATCGCGTAGTTGAGCCCTACCCCCGTCTTCTCCACCCTTTCGAGGTACTCCCCGAGAGATGACCAGTCGACCTCGATCTGTCTGCCGTAGGGGAGGGGCCACGAGTTGTATGCGGCGGCCGAGTAGTGCATGGACCAACCGACAGTCATCCTGACATACAGTAGCTTCCACCACTCGTCGCGGTCGATGGGGGCCGCCGCGTACCCGCATAGCCCGCCTAGCTCGGTGGTCACGCCCTGCATTACTTTGCTGTCGCATGTGGGATGGACGAGGATGGTCCAGTCTGAATGAGCGTGGTTGTCGACGAACCCCGGTGCAACATACCTGTCCGTCGCATCGATGACCGTGGCTCCGTCCTCCCCCTCGAGATCACCTATCTCCACGATCTTGCCTTCGGAGACCCCGACGTCGCCTTTAAATCGCTGCGACCCTGAGCCATCGATGATCATACCATTCTTAATCAGCAGATCAAGACGAGACAAACCAAACCCCTATGCTTACCTCGATGATCCAGTATTAATGACCTTGCGCCCACACTGACGCGACCGCGAATGCACTCCTTCTGATTTAACATCCGAATACTTTCTACGGTATATAGTTTGAATCATAAGACCAAGTATTGCCCAAAAGACTGCAGAAACAGGGACATACACCGGGGAGGCCTTCAAAACCCATGGAATCTAAAAATGGGCCTGAGGGTAAGATGGGTCTCCAAATAACCGGATTGAGACCTGGTGTATTTTGTCTACGAGAACCACCCCACCTTAAAATATATTCAGCTGTCTGAGGTGTTATTCGAAGATTCCGTGGAATTCAACTGGAAAATAGCCAAGAACCACAAGGAAGCGATACCACATATTGAAGTGGGATGCACCAAGGTTGACGACTTCGACGGGCTCCATCTTTACCGTAGACTCAAATAAATGGAGGCAGGTTGATCTTTGGCGGGCCCGGGGGGATTCGAACCCTTATCTCTTGCATTGATGTTGATTTTTCGTAAACGGGCTTTTTCGGTTTCGAAGGATTTCGGGTTGTTTCTTGTTGAAGAGAAGGATGATAGTCCTCGTGGTCAGGTGGATCTTGAAGGCGAATCAATTTACTAATGGTACCTTGTTGGGTTCTGGGTTGACCTTAATGGAAAATATGATTCATGGAGTGTAGAGCTGTCTTACAAAGTATTTTGGGATATTCGTTCATCGAATGAATTTACAATTAATAAAAATTTATATATTCACATAAGTTATATATAAATCATTATGTAGGTAAACTATTTAAATAAAATAAGATACCAATATATAGGTATATTTTATCTGGGAGATAGATTGAAATGAGTTTACCTAAAGGAAAAAAGATTGAAAGGATATTAAGAGTGTTGCTAAACGATCCTAATGGAAAATTAACTAAGTATAGAATAGCAAAAAATTCACAAACTTCCTTTCCTTGGGCACATCAGTATTTAACGAGATTAGAAAAATATGGATACATTAAAAATACGACCGTTACAAATTTTCCAGCGATATATGAAACATGGAAGAATCAAAGAAGAAATATCGAGAAAAAAAATTTTGTGATAAATGATCCAATGTTTCTCTTATCCGATGTACAAATGAAATATGCCTTAACAACTTATCAAGGAGAAAATTTGGTGCAAGGTTATCTATTTCCCTCAAGATTTGATATATACATTGAAAGAAAAGATTATGATAAGTGGAATGAATTTTTAAAGGAACATGGATTAATGGGTCCCGGTAATTTCAGAATCTTAATTGATGACGAACATGTATTTTATAATATGTTAAAAATAAAAGGATATAATGTTGTATCTATACCACAGCTTATTGTTGACCTCTATAAAGAAGGAGGTGTATGTGGTGAAGCTGCAGATAATTTAGTAAATCAGATGGTAAAAGACAATGTATGAAACAAGAATCACTGATTTATCAAAACAATATCTAGAAAAACTGGTTAAAGTTATTGAAGATGACATATATTTACTTGGCGGTTGGGCTGTTTATTATGTGGTTAATGAAAATTTTTCTAAAATTAGAAAAAGGGATTATATCGGTTCAAGAGATATGGATATTGGATTCCATTTTGAACATCAATGGGACCAAGAAATGATCAAATCATGTAGTTTTGTAAATTGTATATCTCAGCTGGAAAATTTAGGATTTCAGTGGCAAAGTTTTAGATTGTATAAAGATTTTGATTATGATACATTAAGAGAGCTTTCACCAGAAGAATCAGCTCTAAAACAATATTATGAAATTGTTAGAATGTACATAGATCCAATTGTTGATATAATTCATAAAGATTTCCAAAAAATATGTGGATTTAATCCTCTTGATGAGCCTCTATTAACCTTAGGATTTCAAAATAATTGGTTCATAACACATTATGAATTTGATAATGTCCAAATAACTTTGCCCCATTTATTATTGGCTATGAAAATGAATTGTGTTCTTAATCGTGACAAAGAAGATAAACGTATTAAAGATATATGTGATATTTTTGCTTTAATGTGGCATAGTATAACTCCATTTGAAGATATTAAATTGAGATTCCGTATGATATATGATAGAGAAAAAGCATCGAAAATAATATCCCATTTTACAAAAAATGACATACATCAAGTATCAGAAACATTAGGAATAACATCTAAAGAAATCAATACTGTTTTATTAGATTTTTCTAAATAAAGAAGAAAAGGAAAATACTTTATATGAGTTGGCGGGGAAGGCGCGAAGCGCCGACTCGCCACGACATGAATGACCTGTAACTCTATCGTAAACTCAAATAATGACCCAGAGGGTTCGTGGCGGGCCCGGGGGGATTCGAACCCTCGACCCCAGGCTTAGGAGGCCTGTGCTCTATCCATGCTGAGCTACGGGCCCGCGCACCACACTAATATTTCCCTGTTTTTAAGAGTAGCTCTACGGACGTTGGCTCCCCTTTAGGTAACTCTCGTCCCGTGGAGGGGATGGTTGGATACGCATCATAAAACCAAGTGTCGCGGGGGCTTGGTTTTAACAGGAGAAGATCAACGTATCAACGCCTCAAAAAGATGAGACGTTCTTAACAGCGGCGAGTCAATAAACGGGTGCCAATCGTATAAAACACCTGCACCCGTTTGCTTTACCGTGAAACAGAACCAACATATATACTGCAGATACATTATGGTTTGCCCGAATGGGAGCGGAACCACGGACAAAGAAGCGTAAGACCGAGGAACCGCGGAGCCGAAGAGATGGGCTTCCAAGTACTCGCTGGGCTTTGGCTCGGAGAGCAACTGCATCTCAAGGCAAGACCGTTCGGGCACCTCGCATTTATAGGAAACCAAACTCCTGGAACCCTCTAAATACACGCTGAGACAACCAGTATCCATGTCCTTCACCACCAGGCCCGTCGTCATGGGCGCCAACGGCATGGTCACCAGCACCCACTACCTGGCCTCAGTCGCGGGGCTCAAGGCCCTTCAGGACGGGGGCAACGTCGTCGACGCCGGGGCCACCATGTGGTTCTGCCTCACCCTGCTGAAGCCCCACCTCGTGGGGCCGGCGGGCGAGGTCCCCATACTGCTCTACTGGGCGGACGAGGAGAAGGTCGTGGCCGTCAACGGCCAGGGCCCGGCGCCCATGAACGCCACCATCGACTGGTTCCATGAACACGGGTACCCCATGATCCCGGAGGACGGTTTCACCCCCGCCGTCGTCCCGGGCTCCTTCGACGCGTGGCTCATCACGCTGGAGGAGTACGGCACCTTCACCCTGGGACGGGTAATGGAGCCGGCGCTACGCATCGCCAAGGACGGCTTCCCCGTCTACCCCACGCTGAAGGCGTTCCTGGAGAGGGTCAGGGACAGGTACCTGTCAGAGTGGCCCACGTCGGCCGAGAC
>CAZCKR010000020.1:5995-7509 GCA_964499305.1 uncultured Candidatus Bathyarchaeia archaeon
TGGATAGAGTGCGCCAAGCTGGCCTTCGCCGACAGGGAGCAGTACTACGCCGACCCCGACTACGCGGACGTGCCCCTGGACACGCTGCTGTCAAAGGAGTACGCGGATGAACGCCGCGGTCTCGTCGACCCGGGCAGAGCCTCCATGCTGCTCAGGCCAGGAGGCGTCGAGCCCATAGAGCTGGAGGAGAAGGGCACGAAGTCCTGGTTCGAGGGCGACACGGTGCACCTGGACGCCGTCGACAGGGACGGCAACATGCTGGCAGCGACGCCCAGCGGAGGATGGATAAGGACCAGCCCACTGGTGCCGGGCCTCGGCTTCCCGCTGGGAACCAGAGCCCAGTTCATGCACCTCGACCCAGGCCACGTCGAGTGTCTGGAGCCCGGGAAGAAGCCCAGCACCACGTTGACGCCCAGCCTCGCCATGAAGGATGGACGGCAGTACATGGCGTTCGGGACCCCGGGCGGGGACAGGCAGGACCAGTGGACCCTCCAGTTCTTCCTCAACCACGTCGAGTTCGGCATGAACGTCCAGGAGGCCCTGGACGCCCCCACCGTCCACTCCAGCCACTTCCCGGCCAGCTTCTGGCCCCACACCGTGAAGCCCGGGAAGGTCAGCGTCGAGCCCAGGATACCAGACGACGTGGTCTCGGGTCTGAAGATGAAAGGCCACAGAGTAGTGATGAGCCACCCGTGGAGCCACGGCAGATGCCTCGCCATAAGATACAACCCCGACACCGGTGTCATGTTCGGCGGCGCTTCGCCGCGGACAGGAGAGCCCTACGCCCTCGGGTGGTGACGGGGCCCAACTCTTGTCTGGGCCGCCTACGCTGCCCACATGTTTTATGAGGCGTCGCCTCGGAATATCTCTCCATGAGCGTTGAGACGAGAGCCCACACCGCGCTGCACGTGGTAAAGGGAGCCATAGTCAAGGTGCTGGGTGAGGGAGCCAAGTGGTCCGCCGGCGCCTCCGTGGACGGCTCCCACGGCAGGATAACCGTCCAGTTCGACCGCAAGCCCACCGACGACGAGGTCAGCAGAATCCAGCGGCTGGCCAACGAGAAGATCAGGGAGGATCAACCCATAGAGATCCATGTGCTGAGCAGATCCGAGGCCGAGGCGCGGTGGGGCGACCTCATCTACGACCTCTTCCCCCTACCCGAGCACATCACCGAGCTTCAGGTGTTCCATCTGCCCGGCTGGAACGTCAACGCCTGCAACAAGGAGCACACGCCTTCGACGGGCGGCGTCGGCGGACTAGTCATCACCAAGGCTCGTTTCAGAAACAAGAAGCAGCTGCTTGAGGTGAGCTTCGACCTGGTCGAGTAGGGCTACCTGCCCTTCCCCTTGGTCCTCTTGGGGCGTAGGTTCTTGCTGCGGCACTTGCGGCACTTGGTTGCGTTCGGCGGGTTGGTGGCTCCGCAGCTCCTGCACACCGTCTTCTTGACGCGGTGCTCTCTCGCGATCTCGATCTTCACTGGGTCTCGTAGCGACATGGTTTATCATCCCCGGGGG
>CAZCKR010000020.1:7609-20706 GCA_964499305.1 uncultured Candidatus Bathyarchaeia archaeon
CGCGATCTCGATCTTCACTGGGTCTCGTAGCGACATGGTTTATCATCCCCGGGGGGCTTTGAGTGTATACGGGCCCCCATATATTATCTTTTCCTAGCCGACATGGACCTAGGATCTGATCCCACGTTGTTCACGGTAGACTGTTCTTCTCGGCGATCTCCCTGTACACCGGGACCGCCTTGGTGGGAGAGCGTCTCTTGGTCTCCCTGTCCACGTTGTACAGGCCGAACCTTATCCTGTACCCGTCGCTCCACTCGAAGTTGTCCATGAGGGTCCAGTAGTAGTACCCCTTCACCGGCACCCCGTCGAGGGATATCGCCTTGTGTACCTCGTCGAGGTGGCCTCTGAGGTACCTCGTCCGTATACTGTCCTCCTTGTCGGCTACCCCGTTCTCCGTGACGTAGATGGGGCGCCTGTACCTCCTGTACGCCCACCTGAGCACGTTCCGGAGCCCCTCTGGGTATATCTCCCAGCCGTAGTCCGAGCAGTCGCCGCGGCAGGGCGCGAACTCGTAGTCCATGAGCGGGTCCACGCCTGTCTTCCTGTGCCTGACCCTCCACTTGGCGTAGTAGTTCACTCCTATGTAGTCGCAGCCCTTGACCTGGTGGGGCAGCTGCTCCCACGGCTCCACCACCTGGTCGAGGTTCATGTCGTAGTCGCCGTGGAACACCGCGTTGAGGTTCCACTCGTTGAACGCGTAGTCTATGAACTGGCTCATCCAGGCGTCGTCGGGGCTGTCTGGGTCGGCCGGCTCGTAGTGCTGGAGCACCGCCACCAACCCGACCGTTGAGGGCCCCAGGGGCGACGCCTCGTGCCTGTCCCACCGCTTGACCTGCTCGTAGGCGACGCCGTGGGCGATGCACAGGTGCTTGAGGCAGATGAGGAAGAGGGACGGGTCGTTCAGGCCTGGCGGGAACTCGCCTCGCCGGGTGAGGTAGCCGTGCTCGCTGACTATCCGGGGCTCGTTGACGGTGCAGTAGAGGTCCACGAGGTCCCCCAGCTCATGGGACAGGTAGGCCGTGAGCTTCGCGAACTCGACGATGGTGGACTGGTTTATCCACCCCCGCCTGTCGGTGGAGTCCATCTCGTCCCGGCAGGCTATGGGGTCGTGTAGCCATAGGGGGATCGGCCAGTGGTATAGGGTGAGCATGGGCGTCAAGCCGTAGTTGAGCGCGCATTCGAGCATCTCCCTGTACCGCTCCACGGCGTCGTGGTCGGCCAACCTGTCCAGGGCCTTGACGTCGTCTTCCTCCAGCTCGACCTTCCAGACGTTGTTCCATTGATCCCTCTTCACATCCACCTCGACTCCACTCGTTGGCTCAGGGAACACCCTTCCCCAGTCCACCGCGAGCCTTACCGAGTTGTTCTTAAGGTCTTCACGGGCCAGCCTAAGGTCGTCGTCGTAGAGCTCCCAGAACCCTGGGCCGTCGAGGGGCGTGTCCCCGCTCACCCTCTCGACGGATACGTTGGTTTCGTCGTGGACCCACGCCCACCAATCGGTCTTGTCGCTTGGCTCACCCGCCCCCATCTCGGCCTGGAAAGACGAGATGGCGGTGCCCCACAGGAACCCGTCAGGGAAAGCTCGTTCCAAGAGAATACACCGAAGATACATCGATGCACGATAATATAACATGGACTGAGCCTGTTTGACACAAAAAGGCGTCAAGTTGTTCCAGCTAGGGGTAACTATTTTAAGAAATGACGTGTCCTGTTTATCCCTCTCCAAGGTGAACCGGTTTGAAGAAGAGGGTCATGATCGCTCTCGGCGGCAACGCCATAAAGCAGCCCCACGAGAGGGGTACTTTCGAGGAACAGATGAGGAACGTCGATACCGCCGCCGTGCAGATCGCCGCCATAGCGCGCAACGGATACGAGATAGCCATCACCCACGGCAACGGTCCACAGGTGGGCAACCTGGCTATCCAGCAGGAGCAGGGATCACACATGGTGCCCGAGCAGCCCCTCGTGGTGCTCGGAGCCATGACCCAGGGCCAGATAGGTTACATGATGCAGCAGAGCCTCAACAACCTCCTAGCCAGCGACGGGAAGGAGGTTGCCACCGTGGTGACCCAGGTCATCGTGAGCCGGGACGACCCGGACTTCCAGGACCCAACAAAGCCGGTCGGCCCCTACTACGACGAGGAGACGGCCAAGAGGCTTGGAGCCGAGAACGACTGGATCGTGAAGCAGGTTAGGCCGACGGGGGAAAAGACCTGGCGAAGAGTGGTGCCCTCCCCCATCCCGCTGGGGATAGCCGAGGCCAGCGTGATAAAGAAGCTTGTCGAGAGCGGCACCATCGTCATCGCCTCCGGCGGCGGCGGCATACCCGTCGTCAGGAACGGCGAAGGCAAGCTGGAAGGGGTGGACGCAGTCATAGACAAGGACCGCGCCGGAGCCAAGCTCGCCGAGGAGGTGGACGCCAACATTTTCCTCATACTCACCGACGTGGAGAACGCCCTCCTGAACTTCGGGTCAGACGACGAGACCCCCATAGGGGAGATGACCATACCGGAGGCCAAGAAGTACCTGGGTGAGGGCCACTTCAAGGCCGGCAGCATGGGCCCCAAAGTCGAGGCGGCCATGGGTTTCGTCGAGAGAGGCGGCGAGCGAGCCATAATCACGAGCCTGGACAAGGCGGCCGACGCCCTGGAAGGAAGAACGGGGACCCACATCGTCCCCGGATAACAAACCAGTTTTATAATCGGGGACACTAAATCATACCCCATGAGCGAAACACCGAGCATATTGACGCCCCTCATCGCCCAGCTCGGGGTCGGCGGAATAGGAGGGCTCTGCGTAGGCTACGCGGTTAAGAAGGTAGCCAAGGTAGTGGCAGTGATCATCGGCCTCTTCTTCCTCGGCCTGCAGTACCTGGCTTACCAGGGGATAATCGACGTGAACTACGGGGCCTTGGAGGAGTGGGGCGTCAACGCGCTGGGCTCAGCCGTCGCCGCCGAGGGCGTGCTGGCCGCCATGATAGCAAACCTGCCCTTCGCGGCAAGCTTCGTCGTAGGCTTAGGCATGGGCCTCAAGATGGGGTAAGCGCCACACAAAACAGCGTCTCGAAGAACAGGGACAGCTCATCCAGTTTTTCTACAACGTACTCTCTGAAATCGCCTTTGTCTAAACCCGAGTGGTCGCTATAGATCATCAGCACGGAGCCACGCTTTTTTAGGTGACTGTGAGCGTCGTGGAGGAACCGTCTCACCGTCTCGGCTCCGGTCTCGCCGCCTGCCCAGGATGCCTCGTCGGCGTCGCCTTCGTTGGGGAGATACGGGGGGTTGAAGACGATCCAGTCGAACACGTCTTCTACGTTCTCGAAGAGGTCTGACTGGATGAACTCGATCTTCCCAACTACGCCTCCGCTCTCCGCGCGCCTCTTAGCCGCCTCTAGGGCGGCTGGGCTCACGTCCACGGCGACGACCCGAGAAACCATGGGCTTCGCGGCCGCCTCGACGGCCTGTATACCAGACCCTGTTCCCACGTCCAAGACCTCCCCGTGCACGAGCCTGCGTACATGCCTCGCCAGTAGGTAAGAGTCCTCACCGGGCCGGTAGACGTATTCCATCACAAGGGTTTCGCCCCATACACTGAAAAAGGGTGGCACACCCCACCCGCACCCCTTAAAACCCATGCGTCTCGTATTCAGGGCATGGAGATCACGGTGCTCGGCACGGCCTCCATAGGCGGAGTCCCCGAGTGGGACTGCACGTGCCCCAACTGCGCGGCCGCACGGAGGGACCCGTCCCTCAGGAGAACCAGGTCATCGATAGCAGTGACGGACGACGGAGACAGATACGTCCTCATAGACGCCGGCCACGACCTCAAGACACAGCTGGAGACGCATGGCCTCACACCCCGGCCCGAGAGGGCGGGGAAGACCCACAGGGAGTCCAGGCTGGACTCCGTCTTCCTGACCCACGGGCACGCCGATCACACGGTGGGCGTCGCCGAGTTCTGCACCGGGAAGAGCTTCGAGCTGCCCCTGTACGGGCCGCCGGACCTCGTGGACTTCCTGTTCGGCTCAGAGGAAGACCCCCACTACTTCGGCGAGCTGGGGCGGCTGGCCAGGGACTACGTCAAGCCTCTGAAGCTGATGGCGGGAGAGACCGTGGCGAGGCTGGGCGGCATAGAGATCAGGGGATTCGAGGTACGGCACACCCAGGTGCTCCCCGGCGGCAGGAGGTACCCCAGCAGCACATACGCCTACGAGATCAGCCACCGCGGCGGAAGGGCCGTGTACGCCCCGGACATAGGGCTGCTGGACGACGCGGTCCTCTCACGGCTTGAGGGGGCCGACGTGTTCCTCGTGGACGCCACGTTCTGGTGGGACGACGAGCTGCAGAGGGTCAGCGGCATACCGGTCACCAGCTACCAGCTAGGCCACGTGCCGCAGGAGGAGGCAGTGAAGATATTGTCCGGGGTCGACGTAGGGAGGGTGATCTACACCCACTTCAACCACACGAACCCCGTGCTGGACGATGAACAGCCCTACAAGGCGATAGTGGTGGGCGCGGGCCAGGAGAACGCCTTCGACGGCATGAAGATAAGGGTCTAGTAGGTCCTAGAGACGTAGGCTACGTACTTTCCTTGGTCGCCGCACATGACGCAGCCGCCTGTGGGCTCCTCCTCGTCCCACCTGGTTCCCCTGATCTCTCCGGACACCTGATCCTTGATGTTGAAGGCGCAGTCGGGGTCGCCGCACCAGTTGACCCTGACGATCATGCGTGACTCCATGTAGACCCTGAGCTGATCCATGTCGTAGGCGTCCACGATGAGGCTCTCAAGCTTGGCCTTGTCTTTGTCCCTGAGGTTCCTGAATATGGCGTCGAACAGTTCATGCACCTTCTCGACCAGCTCCGACTCGAGCACGAGGGTCTTCTCGAAGGTGTCTCTGCGCACCAGGGTGGCTTTCCTGTCCCTCGCCTCCCTGGGCCCCACCTCCAGCCTCAGCGGGACGCCGTACATCTCCCACCTGTAGTACTTGTCTCCCGGGTTGAACCTGGGGTCGTCGTCCAGCAGAGCCCTGACGCCTGCATCCGTGAGCTTACCGCACAGCTCCTCAGCGTAGGAGGTCGCCTGCTCCTCCTTTCCCTTGAACAGGATGGGTATTATGACCATCTGCCTGGGGGCGACGGCGGGAGGCAGCACGAGGCCGTGGTCGTCGCCGTGGTGGGCTATCACGGCCGCCAGGGTGCGGCCGAAGCCCATGCCGTAGCACGTCGTAGTAGCGAAAGCCTGCTCCCCGTTCGCGTCCTCGTAGGTGAGCTCAAACGCCTTGGCGAAGTTGTAGCCCAGCTGGTGCACCGTGCCGATCTGGTTGACCTTGCCGTCCGGGTTCCACGTGTCGAACGCTATGCTGTAGTCGGCTCCCGCGAACTTGTCGAAGTCAGGCCGTTTCAGCGTGATGTAGCTGAGGCCGAGCCTGTCGTATACGCTCCGGTATATCCTGGCTGCGGCCTTGACCTCCTCCTCGGCGTCCTCGTAGCCCACGTGGGCCGTGTGGCCCTCGTTCCACAGGAACTCGCGTCCACGGTAGAGGGGGCGGGTTGCCTTGGTCTCGTACCTGTAGACGTTGCAGGTCTGGTGCATCTTTATCGGCAGATCTTGGTGGCTCCTGAGCCACAGCTTGAACATGGGGTAGATGGCCGTCTCGCTGGTCGGCCTCAGTAGGAGGCGGCGGTCCAACAGGTTCTCGCCTGCGTGGGTGATCCAGAAGACCTCTCCGGCGAATCCCGCGATGTGGTCCTCCTCTTTCTGGAAAGAGTCCTCCGGTATCACGACTGGGAACTGCATCGGCTCGTTGCCGTTGGCTTCAAGCCCTTCCTCAAGCATCGCAATGATGCGTTTCGCTACGCTGAACCCCCACCCCGTGTAGACGGTGAACCCCTTCACGGGGTACCTGTCGTCGGCGACCTTGGCCTCCAGGAGAACGTTGTCGTACCACTCGCTGAAGCTCTCCTTGGGGATCAGCTCCTTCCTTTCAGAGGGGTTTTTCCCAGTCATCTCTTACTCCTCTTACCACCAGTGATCATCTTGGGTTTTTAAAAAGGTAGGGGAACAACGCCGTCCCTCTGCTGGTTTGAGTTGGTCTCAGCCCCCACCACATAGCAAACCATATACATACTGTATATGTATATGATCCATGCCTGAGATAGACATCGACGACATAGTCTGTATGGAGGAGACCCACATAACTGTGAGGGGGTACAGGAGGAGAACAACGATCCCATCATGTGTGTTCAAGTTCCTTGAGCTGGGTGACAGAGACGTGGTGAGGTGGGTGGCCATCAAGGATGGAACGGTCTACGTCCATAAACTCGACAAAGAGGATTGAGTAACGGCGTCATAAAAAGTGATTCAGTATCATGCTGACTAGATAAAACTGTAAAATGTGCTACTTCTCCCTTATCCTGTGTTTATACAACCTATTTGCGTCTCAGAAAAATCCTTTTTTATTAAAGCGAATAGCGTGTGTTTAAGAGTTACATATAAATGAAAAAAAACAGGTTTGATGTATGGTATATACTAATATCCTGTATCTCTATTTGTTATTTTATAATGTAACGTCTAATAAGAATCTATAAATAAGCCAAAAAAATAATATAAGAAGATATAAACTAAGATAAGAGCCCGCATGATCAATCTGGTTTACGTCTTTCTAAGACTGGTAAACGGGTTGGTCACAGTCTTCCTTGCCATTCCCCTGTATAAAATTTATCGTAGAACCACGAGGAGGTTCTACCTTTTCTGGGGTTCAGGATTCGCTCTGTACGGGTTGAGCATCGTTTTACGTATTCCAAGTATTGAGATGCGCATACCCACCGCTCTGGGTTTGTTCTCTTTTGCAATGTTACTCGCAGGGTTGACACTGATCATTGCAGGCATAGGCGATCTTGTTGATAGGCTGAGAACGATCTTACTGACGGCGCTGATTCTTCCTGTTACCTTGGGAGCGCTGATGATACTAGGTAGAGATTGGTTCGACTTCGGCCTTTTCGTTGCCCTTGCTCCCTATATTTTCATCACGGCTAGCCTGATCGTTATTAAACTGAAATGGAATCCCGAGATCAACATGCTGATCGCTGGCTGGGCCAACATCATGTTCCTGAACGCCGCATACCTTTACCAGCTCATGAACGAGGGATACGTGGACTTTATGATGGCCTTCATAAAGGTCTTTATATACCTCGGGATGACCAGCCCTAGCTTCTCGTTCCTCGTGGACAACTTCACCCAGTTCCTCATGGGTGGCGTACCAGAAGAGTACATTGAGAAGTCGCGGGGCGTGTTCACATTAATCACTTTTCTTAATCCACGGAGAGATAAGGAGATCCAATGGATAAAAGAAAGAACACATAGTAACTCGAAGAAAGGTGTGCGATCCATACTGGTGATCCTCTACGACCTCATCACGCCAGGGGACATCGTCATGAACCAGATAAAAGAAGACATCTACTTCGTCCGAGTAATGCAGGGAAGCCGCGGCGCATTAAACACCTTCAAGGATCAGCTAATGGTTATAAACGATGACCTGAACCAACTGGAAATATTGTTCACGGATGTAATCAACTTCAGCAACAACAATTACATTCCATGCGATATTATACTCTACAACCTGTCCCCGTTGATACTAACCCACGGGTGGAGGAGAGTCTACTCTTTCGTCATCTCGAAGCTGTCTCAACTCAAGTCTAGCCAAGTAAACTTCACGTGTTTCTACTACCCCGAGACTCACGAAAACCAAGCTGAAATAAAGGTGTTCGAGAGAATGGCGGACTCCATAGTCACCCAGTGACTAGGCTGCTCCCACAAGTTCCCTGAACTGCTCGTCATTCATGTCTATGTGGGCGATCCTCGGCATGCCCTCCCTTCTACTGAGAAACCGCTTGAAGGAGCCCCTGGGTAGCAGCTTTATCTTCAAGGGATTATAGTTCATCATGTTGGTCAGGTCCCTCCAATCCTTATCGACCTTCATAATCTCCTCGTGGACCCGCGTCTTGACGACTTCCACATCCATCTCCTTGTTCAGCTCAAGATACAATACCATAAACTCCTTCGTGCCATCTAGCTCCTTTCTCACGGTGAATTCCACGAAGGGTACATCAGCGTTCTGGAGCACCATGATGATCTCCTGCTCGTTAATGCGAGTGAAGTTGTGGAGTGAGACCAGCTTGTCGGCCCTAGAGTAGAAACGGAAGACGGGTGTTTTAACTTTGAGGACCTTGTCGTCCAGACTGATGCACTCGAGTATATCCGAAGTTATGTACCTCGTCAAATCGTTGTAAAACGGCGTTATTATCAGCTGGTACCTTTTACCAACCTCAACGTTTCTCAGGGAGATGACTTCCGGGTGATTACCGTACACAGCGACTCCGTTGTCCAGGGCCTCTTCCTCTGGGATAAACTCCGTGTAGATGACTCGCCAGTCGAAAAAGAAACCCCCAGGGTACTCCACCGAGGGCAGAGTGCACACCATGGACTCAGTTGACGCATAAGGAGTCATCGGGTAAGTGCCCACGAACTCCTTGATCTGTTCCTTCATGGGCTCCGCAGATGAGTCCAGAGTGATGAAGGCCTTCAGGTTAAGCCTGTCATTGATCCTAGGCCTTATGTCGTCAAGTAGCGTGGTGACAGTCATCTGAGCCATGTCGATCTCCTTGTAGTGGTCGACGAAGTAGTCAACCTTCTCTTGGAACGTCAAATTGTTCCTGTTCTCGGGCACGATCTTGATGAGGCCTGAGCTATTAGCCGTCATGACGTTGGAAGCAATGTTGGTAATGAAGGCTCCGCCGGGTACGTTAATGTACAGGGTGTCCCCGAACCTGAAGTTGTACTTTTTACCGTCATATGTACTGATGAAGAAGAGACTTGCTCCTGTCTTGCGCAGCAATGTCTTGAGGCCGCTAGTCGGTAAGAGGTAGACCTTTGGCTTACCCATCGTGCCGCTCGTGTGTGAGCGGACGTAGTCCTTTAGGGGGTAGATGAAGTCGCCCTCTCGCGGATTCTTGTAGAAGGGTAGATAGAAATCGTAGCTGGTTAAGGGAAGTTCGTTTATCGAGCTGTCCTTACTGATCCCTATTTTCTTCCCTAAAGCGGTTATTGACTGTCTGCGAATCTTATTCCTAACGTTTTTTTCGAGTTGCCTGCTTACATTTTCCTCTGAGAGGAACCCCACAGCCAGTCTTATGAGCAGGGGTTTCAGAAATTCAAGGACAGTCGCCATCATGGTATATCCCTTATAGTAGCACAGGCTCGGAGTGGAACACCTGCATCCCGCGGTTGGTAATCACATACCTTCGGGGCTGCTCGTCGAAGTTGATGCCACGCACCTTGTCGATCATCAGCGTCTTGATGAGCTTGAAATCGATAACATCTCTCTGAAGCCGGATAACGCTATCCGCTAGGAAGTTCTCCATATAGAACTCGTTTTCCCTGGGAAGCCCCTCCGTGGTTATCACCGCGGAACATCCCAGCTGGTGTATCTGGTTGAACAGCTGACCTATTATGAACCTCTTCTTGCCTGACCTCTGCTCGTGGACCAGTATGCTCGTCAAAGGGTCGAGGAGGACGTGTTTGGCGTCGATCCTCTTCACCAGGTTCTCGATCTCCTTCTCGAGGGTGAACTGAAGCTTTCCCCGTACGCGCTCGTAGAGCTCAACGTTGCCCTGGGACTGTGGGATCATGTACAGGTCGAGGACGTCCAGCATGTCGTCGTCTATAGCCTTCTGGAGGTCCCAGCCGAACGCCTTGGCGTACTCGATCTTCTTCTTCATCGACTCCTCAAGCGAGATGTACACGCATGGCTCGCCCCTGCTCACCGCTGACACTATGTACTGGAGCGACAATATGGTCTTCCCAGTGCCCGGGCCCCCGCTTACAAGGAGTATGCTCCCCTCCGGTATACCTCCTCCAAGCATCTCGTCAAGCCCGGCTACTCCCGTCGACACCCGTTCAGGCTCGTATCCAGACACTAAGACACACTTCTCCTGTTACACATTCACTGAGGGTGGATCGTCAATGGGAAAATCAGTGATGCACCAGTCTTCTACTAATTCTCCCCTTCTTCCCACCCACGAGGATGACACCATCATGAACGTCTGGGGTTTATATATATTTTAGTAATGGGTCCACCCACGACTCCGCCCACCGCGCCGACTCATTGGGTTATAAGCCTTAAATCCAGCCGAAAATCATGTCCCTCTATGCCGTCGAGTATGGGAAAGAGGTATCCCAGAGACTACACGGAAGACAAGCTAAGGAAGATCGCTGACGACCTCGAGAAAGCCGTCACGGTCCCCGTGAACGTCATGATCGAGGCCGAGCACCGGGTCTACGATCTAAGCGAGATGAAAGATATTCTAAGAGGCGCCGAAAAGATCGTCTTACAGGACTGCGGCTGCAAAACAGAGTACAGGAACTGCGCCTCTCCCACCAGGGTCTGTCTGAGCCTGGACAGGTCGGCCGATCAGGCTCTCGAGTTTGAAGAATACAACCCCCAAGAGGTGAACCTCGGGGAGGCCGCCGAGGCTCTGGAGATGAGCCACAGGGAGGGGCTGATCCACATGGCCTACACCATGAAAGGCGACGACAGGCCGACGGTTATCTGCAGCTGCTGCCCCTGCTGCTGCCACACGCTGGGTGGGCTGCTGCGCTTTGGGATATCCACCCAGGTGCTCACATCCAGCTACGTCGCAGAGGACAACACGGCGAACTGCATAAACTGCGGCTTCTGCGTGGACAGATGCGTCTTCACGGCTAGAAGCATGACAGACGGGGAGATGCTGTACGACATCTCCAACTGCTTCGGGTGCGGTTTATGCGTCTCGACCTGCCCCACAGACGCCATCGAGCTGGTACCGAGGAAGGGGTAGCATAGGCAACGTCTGGTATGTGGTGGACATAATATGGATGAAGAAGGCTTCAGGGCGTTCCTGGTTGAACACCTGCGGAGGCGCCCCCGCATGGAGGCGAGGGACGTGTACAAGCTGCTGTACCAGGGGGTGTTCGGGGTCGCCCACATCATGGGTGAGAAGGCCTGGGAGAGGCTCAGGGAGGAGGCGGAGAGAGTAGACTTGACGGATCATCTTGACGAGCCTCTGGTTGAGCCCGTCTCGGTTGACGGGAGGTTCGTGAGGGTGAACCTGAGGCCATACATTAGGCAGGGGGGAGATCTCAGGGCCCTGTACAGGGCCATGTTGGAGTCGTCTGAACATGAGGGGGACCCCACCGAGTTCGTCTCGCTTTGGGGGATGTTCAAGGAAGCCGCAGCGGAGCAAGACCTGGACTTCGACGATGAAACGATCCGTCTGTACGACAGGAGCCTCGAGGAGGCGGGTCCGGAGCCGCGTCACCACTCCGCCATCTACCGCGAGGCGTACTACCCCGCCTACAGGGTGGTCACGCGAAGAATTTTCGAGGAGTACACAGGGTTCACGTCGTGAGTGCATAAAAAAATGGGGGCTAGAGGGTGATGACCTCGCCGGGCTTCATCACTATGACCTCGGTGTCGCAGCCCGCCTCGACCATCTTCTTGTACTCCGACGGGTCGGTGTCCCATATGTGCATGGGCACCGCCTTGGCGGGGTTCATCGCGATGGTCGCCTCGGCGGCCTCCGGGTTGTCCATGGTGTAGGTTCCCCCGCTTGGGATGAGGAGCAGGTCTACTCCCCTCAGCTCCTTCATCTCGTCTATGAAGTCGGTGTCCCCGGCGTGGTAGACGGTCTTGCCCTCTGCCTTCACCAGGTACCCTACGCCTATCCCCTTGGGGTGGAACGGCGTCCCGGGGCTCCGGAACCGTTTGTAGTTGTACGCCTCCACCGCCTCCACCGTCACGTCCCCATAGGACGCTGACTCTCCTGGCTTCAGGGTCTTGACAGGTGACCCTATCTTCCTGCCGCACTCGGGGGGAGCCACTATCACGGTGTTGTCGCCCTTAACCTTCTTTATCTTGTCAACCTTGCAGTGGTCGTCGTGGTGGTGGGTGCTTAGGATCAGGTCGGCCTTCTCGTCGTATTCGCCCTCGTAGGGGTCGATGTAGATGGTCGTGCCGCCTGTCTTTATCTTCCACGAGGCGTGTCCTAGCCATTTGACCTCCAAATCTTTCACCGGTAACTGAATAGCCGGCTCGGTTTTTTACTCTTGCCCCCGCTTCACGGACTCGTGGGCGGTGAGGTAGGCCAGCCCGAAGACCACGCGGAGGGCTGCGGAGAAGAAGAGCCCGTGCTCAGCCCCTCCAGGCCGCCGAAGTAGGCGTCGATGACGTAGCCGCTCACGTTGCTTCCTATGAAGCAGGCGACCCCGAACGCCGTGGTGCTGCTGGCGAGGTAGGTGGCCCTCAGATCCCCCGGCGCGAGGTCTATGACGTATGTGGACTCGCTGCTCATCCAAGCGGCCATCCCTAGACCCAGGAAGAGCTCAGCCAACGCTATGTGCCACCACTGGGTCGCCAAGGCGTAGGCGACGGGCGCCACGGCCATGGAGACGCGGCTCATCACGATGATAGGCCTTCTCCCCACCCTGTCCATGAAGGCGCCTAGCCTCTTCTGGGTGAGGGTGCTGACGAGGCTGCTTGTAATGCTCAGGGTGCTTATCTGCCACACCTTCATGCGGAGCCTGTGGGTTATGACAAGGGGGAAGAGGGGCCAGGCGAAGCTCATCCCCACGCCGTACACGAAGTTGAGCAGGAGGTAGCGGGTGAGCCTGGGGTCCTTCATCAGCCGGTTGAGCTCGAACCTCTGGCTGGCGCCCCTGGGAGGCTTCTCCTTGGTGAACAGCACGAGCACCCCGCCCAGCAGGCTGGTGGCGGCAGCCAATGCGAGAACCAGGGTGAAGCTCTTGAGCGTGGTCTCGCCTTGATCAGCTATGCTAATGGCGAAGGCTATGATCATGGCGATGAAGCTGCCCATCTGGCTGACGCTGTTGATGAGCCCTATGGTCACGCCCCGGGTGCGATCGGTGGTGTAGTCTCCCAGGAGGCTGCTCCAGGACGGCCCAGTCATGCTGTAGAAGAAGCTGCTAAGGATCATCAGCCACATGAGCGGCTCCGGGGCGTCGAACACGAGCAGCGCGGCTATGGCGCCGGCGTTGAGTATGCG
>CAZCKR010000021.1:0-6600 GCA_964499305.1 uncultured Candidatus Bathyarchaeia archaeon
CCCGTGATGCTGGGAACCGTCTTCTCCTTGTCGACGGTCATGTACAGGTTGGTGACCTGGTTATCCAGCTCGAAGTGGTAGATGACCTGGAAGCCGTCACCCGTGTCGCGCGCCGTGATGGTGATAAACCGGGCTCCCTGCGCCTTAAACTGGTTAACGTATAGGAACAGGGACTCGGTGGAAACTTGGTTCTCCTGCTCGACTCCTGTCTCTGTCTGTGTTCTCAGTGCTAATGGGTCCATCATGTTACTCTTCCTCCTCCTTGGGCGCGTTGCCTGCCAGCTTCTCCATGGCCAGTACGACTCCGTCGATGATCTGCTCGGGCCGCGCGGCGCAACCCGGGATGTAGACGTCGACGGGTATCACCTTGTCGATGCCGCCCAGCACGTTGGGGCAGTTGTGGAACACGCCGCCGGTGCAGGCGCATGTGCCGACGGCTATCACCACCTTGGGCTCGGGCATCTGGTCGTAGAGGTTCCGTAGAACCCTCTGGTTCCTGTGGTTGGCGGGCCCCGTCACGAGCAGCACGTCGGCCTGCTTGGGGTCGCCTATGTTGATGATGCCGAACCGCTCCACGTCGAACTTCGGCGTCAACGCCGCCAGTATCTCGATGTCGCAGCCGTTGCAGCTTCCGCAGTCGTAGTGGAGCACCCAGAGGCTCTTGAGCCGCGCCTTAGTCATCAGCCCCACTTAGATCACCTCCAGTACGATGAGGACCACGAAGTTAGCCAGTATCAACGTGAACCCGGTGAGCCACGTGGTCCTTAGCATGCTCTTCCAGTTGAGCCGCGGGTAGATGTTGTCGGCGAGTATGGCGACGAAGCATAGCGCCAGCGACAGGGCGGCCCCAATCAGGAGGTTCTGCGCCCAGAAAAGGCTGATGAGGCTCAGTATGAACACCGTCTTGGTCCAGTGGCCCAGCTCGATGAGCGCCATGGTGTAGCCGCTGAACTCGGTGTAGACCCCCCTGACAAGCTCTTGGTGGGCGTGGCCTGAGCCGGACACGTCGTATGGGCTCTTCTTCATGTCGATGATCAGGACCAGTATCTGAGCGACGAAGGCCGCCGGCAACACCAGCAGCAGCGGCGTGCCGTAGCTGAATATCCCCGACACGAGGAAGCTGCCCGTCACTATCTGTACCGACATCGCGGTTAGTACCATGATGGGCTCGTAGCTCAGCATGGCCAGCAGCTCCCGGCGTCCGCCGAGGTTGCTGTAGGGGGACTTGGACTTATACGCCGAGACGATGAGGCATATGTCCGCCAGCGTCAGAGTGAAGAGTATGTGCAGCAGGTCCTCCCTGAGGGCCAGCAGCGTCAGCCCCGTATAAACGAACACCAGGTAACCCGTTGCCAGTCTGGGCTGCAGCCTACTGGTAATGAAAGGCTCTTTGCCCCAGAGCTTGATCACGTCGTAGAACGGCTGTAGCAACGGGGGCCCGACCCTACCCTGCATGCGAGCGGTTATCTTCCGGTCGATCCCCACGATGAGGCCGCCGAGTAGCGGCGCAGTCAGGACGTAGAGTATCGGCAGTATGTAGTCAAAGTTCATGGTGTTCGCCATCTATAGTATCACCAACGCTAGCAGTATCATGTTCAGGAACACCCCTGCGATTGTGCTGTAAGGCACCCACCGTGCCTCGGTTATGTGTGGGTCGAAGAACATCCCGGCGATCTGGTATTTCACGACGACGTCCGCCGTGGACCTGAACGCCTCGGGGTCACCCTCCACGTTCTCCCCCGACATGTACGGGGGCTTGACTACGCCGCCTTTGCTTCGATATATCAAGCCGCCCACTATGAAGGCAGCCGCTAGGGCTCCCCACAGCGGCAGGATCATGAACGACCCCACCTGAGACGAGAGCACGAGTACGTTCGTGTCCCAGACACAACCGTAGCTCAGGGCGACGATGGGGCATATCAACGTATCTAAAATGTATCCCGAGCCTAGGCTGGCTGCGATGTCGAGGCCGAGCATGGGGTACAGGCTGAGCTTGTATGTTGTTAATAGGTTCTCCTCGGCTGGCTCCGTGTCATACATAGGCGTGATAGCGAAATACCCCAGCCATTTAGCCCAGAACATGGTCGTTGCGCTGCCGCCGATCACCATCATCGCGATCATGATTATGGATAGAAACAAGGGCGCCGTCGCCGTGATGCTTATGGCTGCCCATTTACCCAGCAGAACGCCGAAAAGGGGTAAGAACATGCTTACCATACCGATCATCGTGATGGTAGCGGTCACGGGGCATCTATGCATGCATGCCTTCCAGTCCTCGATTTGGCGTGTGTGGAGACGGTTCTCAATAACTCCTGTGCACATAAACAACAGCCCCTTACTCAGGCTATGGAACAGCAGCAGTATGATAGCCGCAGAGTAGCTGAGGGGCGTGTTCATCGCCGCGCAGAAGATTATGAGGCCAAGGTTGCCGATCGTCGAGTAGGCGAGTATCTTCTTTGACAGTTTCTGGCTCAACGCGATGATCGCGGTGATCATGAAGCTGAAAATCCCGATGAAGGCGACGCCGTACGTTAGATATGTGCCTTCGATGGCGGGCGCTATCCTCAGTATAAGGTACACTCCTGCGTTGACCATCGTGCTTGAGTGCAGTAGTGCGGATACTGGCGTCGGCGCAACCATGGCTCCGATTAGCCAGCTCTGGAATGGTATCTGGGCGCTCTTCGTGAAGGCCGCTATCGCCAGCAGGGCGAAGGCCAGGTATAGGTACCGGCTCGGAGTCGCCACGAGGATCTCGTTGATGGCGATAGTCCCAAAGGCGTAGTTGGTTACGTACATGGTGGCGACCAATGCGACGCCGCCGACGAGCCCCATCCAGAGGGCCCTCAGCCCGTTCTCGGTCGCCTCCTCGGTTCCCTCGTAACGTATCAGCTCGTAGCAGCATAGAGTAGTGACCTCCCAGAAGAAGCAGAGCCAGTAGAGGCTGTTGCTGTACACGAGGCCGTTCATGGCCCCGAGCAGAAGCATGAGGTAGAAGAAGAACAGGTTCTGTCTACTCTTCCCTTCTTGCTGATGGCTCTCATGCTCGTCCATGTACCCAAGGGCGTAGACAAGCACTATCGAGCCAATGACATTGATAATTAGGGTCAGAAAGATTGAGAGTCCGTCGACCACGAGGGTAGTCTCGACGTGGGCCCCCTTCAATATAAACTCGAAGTACGCCGCTGATACTAGCTGGCCTAGCGACAGTACGATTACCTGCCAGCTTAAGGATCTGAACCCCTGATAGAGAAAGTATAATAACAGCGCGAAGTCAAGCGCCACCACAGCCGTCTCGTACGCGTAGCCTGGGCTGAGCTCCGCGCCGCCGTTATGAAACAGCAGCAGCGAGGACGCGATTAGCGTCAGTGCCGTTACCGAAACGATGCCCATCCTAGCTCTCTTGTCGTTGAGCAGAAAAGCGGCCAGCGCCGATATAATGGGTAACCCTATATTTACAGCGATGATTGTCTCAGTGTTCACCCGTTTTCACCCGATGTTCTCTGTTTCGTCTCACTGAATCCATCGGTCTGGCTATGCCTCTATCACGGGTGCGGCTACCTGCGGGCTCCAGACATCGTTATCCTTGCGGCTCGCAAGGTCGATTATACTGCAGTGCAGGATCTTGCGTTTCAGCCCGAGCCGGTCGAACACGTGCAGCGTGCCAACGCCGCCGTCTTTTCCGTCTGGCAGGAACATGGCGTATCCCCTAGGCGGCGTCCCTGATATGGCGAAGAACACCGCCCCTATCTCGTCTTCCGCGCATGGAGACTTGTGTATGTACATCTCTCGGAGGCTCTTGTCCTCCTGGGTCTCCAGCATCGTCTCCTGAACCTGTCTTAGCGTTAGCTCCTGCATGACGAATCTACTTCCTGTGCTCCTCCGCGATGCCCTTCATCGAGGCGGTCCTGGCGTTCAGGATCTGCTCCAACGACAGAGGTTTCTGGCTCTCAGCCCTGAGCTGGTCGACCACCGACTCCTTCTTGACCTTCCTCTTCATGTGGCGCTGCTCGCACTCCCTGGAGACGAGGCGTTGAAGCAGGGCGGTGTCACGCTCGGCTATGTTCCTGGCGAGTCGGTCGCCTGCGTCGCAGTCGGTACAGACCGTGTCGACGAGGTGGAAGATGTTGTTCTTGTAGACAATGAGGCTGTCATAGAGCTTCTTGAACTCGTTGTCCATCTCCTGGTTTGTCAGGCCGGGCCCGAAGAAGAACATTTCTTCGTCATTTGTATATCCCATTTATCTTTCTCCTCCTTACTTGGGTGATAGTATTTACAGGTTTGATATAAACCGGGTTTATAAAAATGGGATCAAAAATGTCAAAAAACGCTAGTATTTATCACGCATTGTATCAAATGTTTAACAAAAAAATGATGGCATTTATTAGCGTTTAACGCCGTGAAGCCAGTCAAACTATGGTACTTACTATAACGAAAAGTATAAATTATAGCCATTACCGTATGTCTGAGATGTCAGAACTGCTAGAAGACGCAGATAACCTCAAGCTCATGGAGGAGTTGGTATCCGGGAACGCCGTCAGTGTCAACATTAGCGAGCTATCGAGGATCCTGGGGAAGCACAGGAACACCATCAAGAACAAGGTCGAGGGCATATTCGAGCACAATATCCTTGACAGTCCTTTCTATCCCTTCCATGGGCTGTACCGCGTCTACCCGCTTCTGGCAGTTGTGAAACTCGACATACCCGACAGCAAGGAATGCACCGAGAACATCATACAGTGGGTCAAAGAGGATCCCCAGATATTCGCCGCCTTCCGATCCAGGCAGGGGGAGTACGACACCCTCCTCTTCACGTACCACGAGAGCATAACCAGCTACCAGCTCTGGATATCGAGCATCCCCAGCATCCTAAACATAAACTACGGCGTCGACGAGGACGATGCCTTCTTCCACTCGAGCACGGCCTACTTCAGCAACCAGCTCATGATCAAGTACAACCCCAGCACCGGCATCAACCTCATAGAGAGGGACTTCAAGAGGAACGGCGGCGTCAAGCTAAGGGGCTACGAGTTGGACCAGCTGGACCTCGACATAATGAGGTGCCTCGTAAACGGGAAAGGCATAAAGACGAACCACACGATGCTCTGCGAGAGGACAGGCCTCCACAGGAAGACCATCGAGAAACGCATCAACATGCTGGTCACCTCACGCATCCTCAGTGAGCCGGTGTGCAAGTTCCCCAACTTCTTCGTCCCGCCTAACTACCTCCTCACCTACGTCCTCGTCCAGTTCAGGAAGCTTGACGAGCGCGTCATCAACGAGCTCATCATCGACCCCAACATCCCGATAGCCATACAGACCATCCACGGCAAGTACAACATGCTGCTGTTCGGCAACCACTCGAGCCTCGACGACCACCTCCAGTGGGAGGAAAGGTACAGAGAGATGTTCCCGGACAGCTTCGGCAGCGCCGAGATCACCTACCTGTCGCCCGAGATGACTATAAACTTTAACCAGCAGGTCGTCGCCCTCAGCTACATCAGGAGCAGGCTAGGAGAACCCACCGAGATGGACCTAGGGAGGACGATAAGGCAGCTGGAGAGGGCGCGGGCGAGGATCCTCTACAACCTCCCAAAAACTAGATCGTAACCTTGAGTTCAACCGATACATATTGACTCATTTTTATGGAAATATCTGAAATAAGTGATCTCAGAAAAATTCATTTTAAAAAATCATGATGTATTTTAGCGGTTATAGGGTGTGCACTAGACTCGCCCTAGGCCTGTACTTTCTTTTTTACGTAGTCCACTATGGATTTGAAGAACGGGTAGCCGTCACCGTACTGGGGTGACTGCCTTTCTCTGGTCCACTCCGGCATCAAGTAGCCATAGTAGGCGCGCTCAGGGTGAGGCATGAGCCCCAACACCGTCCCCTCCGGGTTACAGATGCCCGCGATGTCGTGGTAGGCTCCGTTCGGGTTCTCGGGCCAATCTAGCTCGGCGAATGAGCCGTCCGCCTTCACGTACCGCCACACAAGCATGTCCATATCGTAGAGCCGCGCCAGCAGCTCCTCCCGCTGCTCCGGCGGGAAGATGAACCGCCCCTCGCCGTGTGCCACGGGGCACCGAAGGATGTAGCCGGGCTCCAGCCCCGCCATGATGCCGCAGCTGCCCCCGCCCACGTACTTGATCCTTATCCACCTGTTCTGGTAGCCCCTGGTGCTGTTCCCCAGCGCCGCCTCAGGGTAGATACTCCGCCCCTCCCAGCCCGGCAGGAACCCCATCTCCACCAGTTGCTGGAACCCGTTACAGATGCCGATCACCGGCTTCCCCTCGTCGACGAACGCCTCCAGTTCTCTGCCGATCCTGTACTCGCACTCCTTCGCCCAGATGGCGCCACTCCGCACGTAGTCGCCGTAGCTGAAGCCCCCCGGGAACACCAGCACGTCGTAGTCCTCCAGGTTCCTCTCCCTGAATATCCTCTGGGTGTGGACAAGGCGCACCTGGACGCCCTGGTCCCTGAACGCCCTCACCGTCTCCGTGTCGCAGTTGGTGCCCGGGGCACGCATCAGCAGCACCCTGATGTCCTCGCGCCTCATCGCCTGGCCTCCAGCGGCGTCTTCCACGCCCCAATCAGCGTCTC
>CAZCKR010000021.1:6700-20633 GCA_964499305.1 uncultured Candidatus Bathyarchaeia archaeon
CCCTCGTCCATCGCCTTCAACACACGCCTGTACGCCTTGATGTTCTTCTCCGCGTCCACCCGGGGCACGGAGCCGCCGAGCTCCCCGTGGAGCCGGAGGTACTCGCTACCGCCCAGCTCCGGTTTAGTGACGCCTATTAGGAACAGGGCGTTCCCCGGCTCCTTTAGCTCCATGCTCACAGCCTTCCTGACGTCAGGCAAGACGCCGAGGCTGGTCACCAGCAGCGTCGGCGCCACCGGCCCCAGCGGGCTCTCGTTGTAGAGGCTGTCTTTCCCCGACACGAAGGGCGCGCCGTACACCTTAGCCGTGTCGTAGCAGCCGCGGCATGCGTACACCAACCCGCCCAGACGATCCTCGTACTCGGGGTTACCCCATGTGAAGTTGTCCAGCAGCGCCCATCGACGGCCGCCCACGCATACACTGTTACGTACGGCCTCGTCCACGACGCTCGCCGCCATCCAGTATGGGTCGATCTTCCCGTACCTCGGGTTCACGCCGCTCGCGACGCTGACCCCCTTCCACTTCTCGTTCAGGGGTTTCAGCACCGAAGCGTCGCTCGGTCCAGCCTTCCAGCCCTGCAGCGGCTTGATCACAGTCTGGCCTTTGACTTCTTGATCGTATCGCCTTACCACCTTCTCCTTGCTGCAGACGGCGTAGCTGCTTAACAATTTGAGGAGAACCTCGCTCAGGTCCGCCGGCTCAGGGACCTCGGGGTCATCGATCTTCGGCGGAGCCCAGTTCGTCTCCCGCTCCAGCCGCGGCGGGTTGAACAGCGCCTCCAGCACGATGTTACCAACCTCGACCCCGTGGTAGTTGAGCCTCGCGACACCCGACTCATCGTACACGCCGAGGACCGTGGCCTCCACCTGCTCGTCGCCGAAGATCTGCAGAACCTTCTCCAGGTTCCCCGGGGGCACCGCCAGCAGCATCCGCTCCTGGCTCTCGCTGATCCATATCTCCCAAGGCGTCATCCCCTCGGCCTTCAGCGGTATCCTGTTGAGGTGCACCTCGACGCCGAGCCCGTATTGGTCCGCGGTCTCGCAGACCCCGCAGCTGAGGCCACCGCCTCCGATGTCCGTTATCCCGGAACCGAGTTTCTGGTCGCTGATCTGCTTCACCGCCCTCTTGATCTTCTCCTCCTCGATGGGGTTCGCGATCTGCACCGCTGGCCTGCTCACCTCCTCGCTCTCCTCCGTGAGCTCAGCCGACGCGAAGGTGACCCCGTGGATGCCGTCGAGCCCAGTCCTTCCGCCGGCGAGCACGACGTAGTCGCCGGCCTTCACGTCCCTGATGTACTGGTCCTTGGGGAGCACCCCCAGGCAGCCGCAGTACACCACGACGTTCCCCGTGTAGTCCTCGTCGAACACCGTGGCCCCGTTCACCGTCGGGATGCCCATGCTGTTCCCGTAGCTCCCTATGCCGTCCACGACGCCCCTGAACAGGTAGAGCGGATGCTTCACACCCTCCGGCAGCTTCTCGTAAGGATAGTCCAGGGGCCCGAAGCAGAGCACGTCCGTGTTCGCTATCGGGTCCGCCCAGACACCCATGATGTCCCTGATGACGCCGCCCAGCCCAGTCGCCGCACCTCCGAAAGGCTCGATCGCCGACGGGTGGTTATGGGTCTCCACCTTGATGGCCACCGCCACGTCGTCCGTCAGATCCACGATGCCTGCGTTGTCCTCGAAGACGCTGAAACACCAGTCAGGCTTCAGATCATCTACAAGCCTCCTGAAGTATGTCTTCAGCAGCCCGTCCACGGTGCCCTCGGGGGTGTGGATCACTCCCCTGAACGTCTTGTGGCTGCAGTGTTCCGACATGGTCTGGTCGAATGTCTGGAGCTCGATGTCCGTCGCCCTCCTCTCCCGGACTACGTAGTGGTCGGCGATGTATCTGAACTCCTCAATCGTCAACCCCAGCCCCAGCGCCTCGGCTATCCCCCGGAGTTCCTCGTCCGAGGCGTTGAGAAGATCAACTTCGTGGTGGTCGAAGGGATGCCCCGACTCGGTGACCCTGCTCATCACGCCTCACTTAGCTCGTACCTGTAGTCGTCCTTCGTGGGGTTCGTCAGCAGACGCCTGCATATCTCTTCCATAAGCGCATCCGCCGCTGACATATCCTTCGCCTCGAAGGTGATCTGGTACGCCTTGCTCGCCCTAACTTTCTCAACCCTGTAGCCTAATCCAATGAGGGCCTCGGCCGTGGCGTCGCCCTCCGGGTCGCTGTACCCAGACTTTAGAGAAACATAGACAAATGCCTTGAACTTCATACACCGTCACGGTTTACATGGTTCTTGCTGATGCACACGGTTACAGTGGGCACCGGCACTCGCTATTTAATGAAAGTGTAAATATATAAAACATTAATGCCCAGTTATTGCATCATATTTATAATTTTCATGGATATTTATGTTGATAGAATAACATCTTTTCAAAAAGGGAAATAGGCGAGGCCGCCGTCGAACGGACTAACTGCTCAACAGTATGGCGACGATCAGCCCGTAGATGGCGAGGCCCTCACCGAGCGCGACGAATAGCAGAGACCAGATGCTAAGCTCCGGCCTCTCTACTAGCATCTCTGCGCCCGCCTTAGCCGCGACCATGATACACAGGGCGGACGCGAAGGCCGCCCCGATCATCGTCATGGCAGCGGTGAGTCCTCCCCATGCTTCTGCTGGAATCAGTTCACCTTCACCTCCTCCGCCGAATATGATGACTATGGAGAACAGTAAGTTGATTATGACTGTGAAGCCGCCGAAGGCGTTCAGGGCGATACCCCAGACCGGGGTCTTCTTGCCCTCCATCTCGGCCGACGCGTTGATGATGCTTCCCTGCACCATGGTCCACGCCGCGGCACCGATGCTCACGATTACGAGGATAACCGGAGCGAGTGCTTCGTACGCCATTATAGCCTCCCCTGCCTGCACAGCAACGTAGGTTCGGTTGTCACTTATGTTATCTCTCCTTTTCTTCCTTCAAGATATCACATATACATATAATCTTTTCCAAGCCATGAAAACTTGAAATGAAAAGAAAAAACACGGGTTTTTATCCCTGCTTTAGGCGGAAGGGCTTGAAAGGCACGCCTTCGCCGTGGAAGAACTTGCCCATGAACTCGTAGTATAGCAACCGTAGCGACTGCACGCTGCTGGAGACGAACTCGAAGCTCAACGCGATCACGTTCATTATCAACAGCCCCAGTATGCCGCTGCCTATGGCGTGTCCCAGGGCCTCACCCGCGCCGGCGAGGCTCGCGTGAGCGAGCGCGAAGGCCGCGATACGGAGGAAGCTGAACATGTTGGCCAGCCCCTCCACGAATGTCATCAGCAGCCCTCCCAGCCCCTCACCCATGGACTCTATGCTCAAGCCATGTCCGTGCTGAACCGAGTGAAGCACAGGCTCCATGAAGGACAGCATCATCCCGGCGAGCATCAGCTTGAAGGGCCAGTTAGCCACCATCAACATGATGTCAAGTCCCTTGGTGAACAGTGAGGCGGCGGAGAGGTATAGGCCAGTCACGTACAGGCCCATGCCGAAGCCGTGTTCACCGATCATGCCAACGTAGTTGCCTTCCTTGAACGAGTTGTACGCCCCCAGGAGCGCCCCCAGAACTAGCTCCACGGCGCCCACCAGGAAGATGAGGTTCATGAGCTCGCCTACCTCGTGCACCGGGTTAGGCATAATCGGGTAGTGGAACGGCAGTGAGATTTGCGCCGCGTGCAGCCAGTTGCTGATACCGTGTTCAACTAAGAAGAACGAGTCGTACATGAACCCGAACAAGACGGCCGCTATGCCCATCGGGATGAACAGGTTCATCAGGTACCTCATCATGCCCTTCTCGAACCTTTTACGCAGGGCCAAACCGATCGCAAGGTATATGAGACCCTGCCCGATGTCTCCGAACATGAGGCCGAACTGGAAGCAGAAAATCAGCACCGAGATATACCCAGGGTTAAGCTCCTCCGCCGAAGGCCAGCCCCTGAGCCTGGTGAGAATCCACGCCGGTCCCAGGAAGCTAGGCATCTCCAGCGGCGGCGTGGGAGCGTGTTTATCGTCGTCGCCGAGGTCGCTGACCTCCACGAACAGGTTCTCCTCGATCCTGCTCTCCACGTCTTTTATGGCCGCTCTGAGCTTGGGCACCTTGCTCTCGGGCGTGTAGCCCTGCATTATGCTGATGACCATGCCTCGAAGGATATGGACCCTCCTGCTTGAGAACATCCTCAACAAGTTAACATAGTAGTCGATTTTCCCGATCTTCTCGCTCTGCTCACTCATCAAATCAGCGATCTCTTTCCTATGGGCCTCCTCGTTTTCCTTGATCTTCAGCTCGTACTCGGTTCTCAGCTCAGATATGAGGTGCCTGTGACTGTTCTCAAGCTCCACCACCCTTTCCCTGATCTTTCTCTCATCATCAGGCTCTTCGCCGGGGCTTGACTCATCATCCTTCTTCTTAAGCTGCGCCTCGTACTTCTCGATAGCCTCCGCCCTCTTAGCTGGGTCGAGCACGAGAAGAATGTCCCGAGAGTCCAAGACATCTATGATATCCTTTATCTCAAAGACGAGGAACAGCGCTTCTACCCATCTCCGAGTTTCCTCAGACCCGAAGACGAAGATGAAGCTCTCATCCTCGGATATCGAGGCCGTCCTGAAATACGTCCCTTCGTAACGTCTCAGGTACTCTCCTACCTTAGGGATGAGATCGTTCTTCACGACGCCGACGGCGAAACAGCTCTTAAACTGTTCCGGCTCTAGAGCTTGAATGGATTCAAGCCTGGTAGAGAGGATGACTCTGTCAGCGAGCTTTCCAACCAGCTCTGCTTTCTCTTTCTCAAACTTCTCCCTCTCAACATCCAGCTTGGCCTGAAGCTCCTTGACTAGCCTAGCGTTTTCTACGTGCTGGTGTTCCTGCTTCTCCTTGACGTCCTCGATTAACGAGGTTGCTTCATCGATTATAGCCTCTGCCTTTCCCTCTGGACTGAGCGTGAATTCTCTTAGCTCCTCGAGACTGGGTGTCTTCCGCTCGACAACGAAGTCCCCCATCCCAAGTATCTCTTCGTAGCGTGTGTTGACCTTGTTGTACAGTATACGATAATCGGTGGCTTCTTCAGAAGGGTCTTTTAATGCTTCATAATCCTCGCCAGTCACCTTGGTGAAATGGACGACCTGAGATTTACCGAGGGACTCCAGCAACAGCCCCTCGTACTCGGGCGGGGTGATGATAGTGACTTTCTTCATCAAAGCGATTCATCTTATAGCTTATCTATTTGATAAAAAGGTTTCCGGGAACCACCCTGCCCTCATTAATGCCAGTGTAACTATTTCGAAAAAACGAGATTAAGCTATTTTCTCCTAAGTAGCGTGCTGAACTGAGTAAGCGACGAGATCGTGACGGCGTTAATCATGTCGTACTCGGAGACTATGCCCACAATCTTCTCCCCGTCGTTCACGAGGAGACGGCGGACCTTCCTATGCCTCAGCTCCCTCATCGCGTCGAGGATGGGCGTGTTTTTTTCTATGGAGATGAGGGGACTCGACATGATCTCGCCTATCTTGCACTCCCGCGGGTCCCTACAGTTCACTATGACCCTGCCCAGAAGATCGCTCTTAGTAACTATCCCCACAGGACCCCCTTTTTCCGTGACCACGATGCTCCCGATACCCTTCTCGAGCATTATCTCGGACGCCTCCTTCACCGACCTTGAACCTTCTATGGTGACCAGCTCCTTCATTATATCGGAGACGACCGAAGGGAACTTCTCCAACCCTGCTCACCTACCTTTCCTTCGGGAAGTCAGCGTGGATAAGCGTCGTCGTGGACTCTACGCCCTCGATGGTCCTCAGCTTGTGGAACACGAACTCGTCCAGTCTCTCCAGACTGTCAACGTTGACCTTGACGATGATGTCGTACTCGCCGTAAGTCGTTATTACTTCCTCAACCTCTGGGAGTTCCTTGACCTTGTAGTAGACCTGGACGTCCTTCGCCGGCTGAACCCTTGCCAGGGTATAGCTTACAACCAATTCAATCCTTCCTCAATGCTTAAAAAGAATATATTAAAAAGAAAATTTATGTTTATAGGTTCTTCACGGCTACAGTGAGCTCCTGGAGCCCCAAGTCGTCCATGACTTTGACGACGGCCATGGAGTCCACCTGAACCGCTGCCTTGACCAGCGTCTCAATGCCCGTCGGAGAGGCGAGCATGTCCTGCCTCCACAGGTAGATGATCTTCTTGGTCATCTCGGCTGACACGGCGTCCCTGTCCTCGGAGTCGAGGATTATGGACACCAGCTTGTCTGACAGGGTCTTGTACAGAGACACCGGCACTTTTTTTATGGCTTCCATCTGTACCACGATAGTATTTACAATGCATATAGAATATATCACATTTCATTAAGAAAATTATAGAATAAATCAGAAAAATTATGGATTCATCAGAAATAATTTATTTTTTCTATACTTTCTTTAAAGATATTTTTAGATGTTTATCTAATTATATCAATATTGAATATAAACCGTATTAATTTTAACATAGAATTGTATATTTGGGGGGGACCCGAAAATATCTTTAATTCATGTAAAGAAACACGCAATTAGATTAAAGAAAACCATAATACCATTAAAGGAACCTAAAAATATTTCAACTAGTAGACCCATTAGAATGATGCCATGTCTCTGGACATCCTCGATATGAAGATCATACAGTGCCTCACTGACGACGGGCGATGCACATACAAGAAGATATCGGAGGAGGCGGGAGTGAGCGAGGCTACCGTCAAGAACAGGATCGACAAGCTCAAGGAAGAGGGCATAATAACGAAGTTCACGGTTATACTGGACTACCACAAGCTGGGCAGAGCCATCAAGGCTTTCATCGGCCTCAAGGTCCAGCCTGCGAAACTCTCATCAATCGTCAATGACATAAAGAAGAACCCCGACGTCCACGTACTCTACCGCACCAGCGGCGACGTCGACCTCCTCATCGAGGTCATATTCGAGCAGATGGAGGACCTCAACGCCTTCCTGGAGAAGGAGATAGCCCTCGATGGGATAATCGGGACGGTTGTAACCATCGTGATCGGGCCCTACAAGAGGTGCCCATGGACGGGGCTCTAGAGCCACGTGTCCTCCCTAGGCTTAGCCACCCTGAACACGATCAGGTCCCCGATGTTGGTTTGGTGCTCCTCCAGGGTCACCTTGAACATGGTCTCGAGGTAGCCCTTGAGGTACTGGGGCGGCACCGCCGTGTTCTCGATCTTTATCTCGTCCTCGACCTTCTCGAAGGTCCCCCAGCCCAGGTTCTGGAGCTCGTTGAGCACCAGCGGCCAGTTCGCCTTCTTCGTCAGGTTGATGTCCCTGAACTCGGGCTTCAGCACCTTCCGCTTGAGGGCCGTCATGCTGCCCACCCTGTAGATCTCATACTCCGTGAGGCTCTCGAATAGGTCGAGGAGCATGCCCCTGTCCATTACGATGACGCGGTTCTCGCCGATGCGGTAGATGTCTGGGAGCCAGTCGTGCATGCTGAGCCTCCTGAAGAGGAGCAGCGCCTTGTGGAGGGCCTGGCTCTTGTTCTTGATGTAGCGTGTACGCTCAAGGAACTCGAGGTAGTTGTACAGGTCGTCGTCTATCTCGACCGTTACCTCCTTCACCGGCTCTCCTCCTCACCCTGATTCTCATCTGCCTCCCTCACGGCTTGAGTCTTTCTCTCCCTAGCCATGCCGTCCATCTTCTTGATGAAGAAGTAGACTGTGAGCCCGTACTGGACCATGAGGAAGAATATGACGCCGATGGCGATGTGCATGTTGCTGGGCTTCCTGTACCAGATGAGCCCTATGGCTATCGTCATGCCGAGATATGGTGTGGCCAGCAGCGCATAGATGAACCTGCGGTTCGCGTCCAGTACCTCCGCGATGCTGGGCTTCTCCTCGACCAAAACTATCTCACCTAGAAAGAATAAGTAAGAAAAAAGGTTTATGATCTTCTATTTTACCACGCTCCCCCCTGTGAAGCTATGTGGCGACTATTCCATTATCTGGGGTATCTCCTTCTCCGGCGTGTCCGGCAGCTGCTTCAGCGTGGCCTCGAGGCCCCTGAGCCTGTTACGTAGGGTGACCTCCGTGGTGCCCGCCGCCTCCGCGACGTCCTTCTGTATCCTCTTGTCGTTGTTGTCGATGCACGCCATGTAAAGCGCCGCCGCGGCGACCCCCCTCGGATCCTTACCGGTGAGCCCACGCCTATCCTTTGCTCTCCTTAGTATGTCTATGGCGTACTGCTCGGTGTCCCTCCTAAGGTTGAGCTTGGACGCGATGCTAGGTATGAACTTCATGGGGTCGTCCACAGGCATCTTCAGCTTCATCTCCCTGATGAGGAGCCTGTAGGTGCGCGCCACCTCGCTGTGCTCTCGGGTGGACGCCTTCGAGATCTCCTTTAGGGGCCTGGGTACCTTTGACTGTCTGCACGCCGCGTATATGGACGCAGCGACGAAGGCGTCGATGCTCCGGCCCCTTATGAGGTCCATCTTGAGGGCTCTGCGGTAGATGAGGGCTGCCTGCTCCTTTATGCTCTGGGGCAGGTGCAGGGCCGCCGCCACACGGTCAAGCTCCGCCATGGCTATGCTCAGGTTTCGCCTCCACGTCTCGTCGAACTTGCTACGGTTGTCGTATTTACGTAGCCTGTCCATCTTGATGCGGGTCTCGTCCTTGAGCCTGTTCCCCTGGGCGTCCCTGTAACCGTTGAAGACCGTGGACAACCCCTTGTCGTAGAGGGTGTAGCTCATGCCGAGCCCTGTGCGTGTCCGGCTCTCCTTCTCGTCGGCCGTGAATGCCCTCCACTCTGGCCCCCTGTCTATGAGCTCCTCTTCCACCACTAGGCCGCAGTTGGCGCAGACCATCTCGCCGTTCTCCGGGTCGCTTACGAGGTGGGTGCTCCCGCATCTGGGACACTTGCTATGAATTGTTTCCTCTTTCACTCTAACTCTATCCCTCGTGATTTATACTAGAGAAACGTATATGGATATTTTACCCATACGTAAATTATAAATAAACCGGCCTTTATATAAGCGTTTCGAGGGTAACCCTATGCCTAAACCCAAGGGGACATGCGGCGCGACGAAGATGAAGATACTGGCAGTCATATGCAACGACTGCGAGAACGACAAAGAATCCTACGGGTACGGCATATGGCAGCAGCTCAAGACAAGCTTCTACGTCTACATGAACGACAACGACATACGTAACGTCTACCATCACCTCAACGACCTCTGCGCACTGGACTACATAACGAAAAGCAAAGGCCCCGAGGACTGCCCCAAATGCTTCTACGAGCTGACGCCGAAGGGACACGGAATCAGGCACCGCTACCAGAAGTTCATAGACATACGGAACATAAGCCCAAGCTAGTTCTCCAAGGACACGTGTAAAAGCACTACGTCCCCGATCTCCTTGACAGCGCCGCCCTTGGGCATAGAGAACGTTAACGGTTCATCTCTCATCTCAACGACGTACTCCACACGGTCTCCTTTCTCAGCCGCGTCGAGGACGGTTCCCTGGACCTGGGTCTCCCAGAGAGAGCCCTCAGAGACTTCGTCCAGCATCCTCCTGAACCTCTCGAAGTCCCTGACGTATCGTCTCCCCAGCTCCGTTATCTCGGTGCTTCCCCCTCCGTGTCTCCCCCCCTTTGTGGCGGATATGAGGGGCTCCCCCAGCTTCTCCTCCGCCTTCTTGATGAGGCCCCACGCGTACCTGTAGCTCATGCCCAGGGATGCGGCGGCCTCCTTGAGGGTCCCCTTCTCCTGTATCTTCCTGAGGAGGCTGTAGACGCCTGGGCCGAAGACGTGGCCTTCATCGGTCTCCAGCCAGAGCTTGTAGGCCGGTCTTGCTCTCCGCACCATGACCATGGCTATCTTGGCGTCGTCGATTGATAACCTTTGGCTCATGCACCTGGTGTTGTTGTTTATGGAGTCTACATATATTTTCTTAATAAAGCGGTACGAGGAAAACTCTCCAAACCTAGGTAACTGATGTTAGTATAATGAAGATCATTTCCAAGTCAAGACGAGCAATGACCGGGTCTAGAGACCGTCATAATCCTCGTCGCCTTCGTAATCACCGCTGCGGCGTTCGCATTCGTCATACTAAACAGGGGGTTCCTGACGGCCGAGAAGGCCCAGTCAGTCATCTCCGCCGGCATGAGCGAAGCCAGCAGCTCCATGCTCATAGACAGCGGCCTTGTCGCGTTCTTCTCAAACACGACTATCCCTGGAGCCCAGCAGGCAGATATCTGCTTAACCAAAGTCGTCTTCTACATGAAGCTGAGTCAGGGGCACGAGCCGGTCGACTGCGATGACAGCAGGCTGGTAGCCACCTTCACGAACGACAAATGCCACGGTGAGATCTATAACGTTAACGGGACGGTCATGACCATCAATACCGCCAACGGTGACACTGACACCCTGCTCGAGACAGGGGAGAAGTTCAAGGTGACAGTCGACTTCACCGAGCTACTGTTAACTGATGTCGACCCGATCCCAGCTAGCAGGCCCCTCATGTACACTCACCCGTACGAGAACTTCAGGATCGAGATAAGGCCGAGCCAAGGCGCCGTGATGACCATAGAGCGTCAGATACCCGCCGTATACACCCCTGTGATGGTAATAGACTAGCCCCCTATCTTTTCCCTACCTTCTTTGAAACCGCTTTTATAGCGTAGTCGTCAGTATTTTTCTCTATGCTTGACTGTGATGCCTTCCTCGGCGTGAGGGTTCTGGATCTGAGCAGGGTCTTGGCGGGGCCCTTCTGTGGGATGCTGCTTGCCGACATGGGGGCTGAGGTAATAAAGCTGGAGATCCCGGGCAGGGGCGACGACTCCAGGCAGTTTCCCCCCTTCGTGGGCGGGGAGAGCATGTACTACGTTAACCTGAACAGGGGGAAGCGAAGCATCACGATGAACCTGAAGACCGACGAGGGTAAGCGCCTCTTCGTTGAACTAGTGAAGAGATGCGACGTGCTTCTCGAGAACTTCAGGCCGGGCACCATGGAGCGTCTTGGCCTGGGCTACGAGGAGCTCAGGGAGGCGAACCCCCGGCTGGTCTACGCCGCCATCTCGGGGTTCGGCCAGTATGGCCCTTACAGGGAGAGGCCGGGATACGACATCATAGGCCAGGCCATGGGGGGGCTCCTCAGCATCACTGGTTGGCCCGACGGGCCGCCCACACGGTCCGGGACCGCGATAGGCGACATACTGAGCTCGTTGTTCTGCTGCGTGGGCATCCTCGCCGCCCTCAACGTGAGGGAGAGGACGGGGGAGGGGCAGATGGTGGACGTCTCGCTGGTGGACAGCGTCTTCGCGGCGCTGGAGAACATCCCCCAGCGGTTCTACGTCGATGGCCTCGTCCCGGGGCGCATCGGGAACCGTTACGAGTTCGTCTACCCCTACGACACCTTCCGGGCGAGGGATGGCTGGGTCGTCATCGGCATAGCCAACGACGTCATCTGGGACAGGTTCATAGAGGTGACCGGCCTCACGGGGCTCGGAGATGACCCCAGGTTCGCGTCTAACATGCTCAGGGTCGAGAACCATGGGGCGCTGAAGCCCCTCATCGAGGAGTGGACCTCGCGCCACGAGAAGGACGCCATCGTTGAGCTGCTCAACAGGCACCGCGTTCCCTCGTGCCCCATCTACGACGTCAGGGAGGCGTCCGAGGACGAGCACATCGGGGGCGCCCGCGGCATGGTGGTGGAGCTGGAGCAGCCCGGCGTCGGAGCCGTCAGGGTCCAGGGCAACCCCGTCAAGATGTCTGAGACTAGACCCGTTCCCCGGGGGCCGGCGCCGTCGCTTGGCGGGGACACCTATGAGGTGCTCCGAGAGCTTTTAGGCGTGTGCCCCGAGGAGTACGAGAGGCTCAAGGAGCAGGGCGTGGTGTAGTGTACCACTCGGCGGATGAGGCCAAGACGACGCGCATGGACGCACTCAGAGAGAAGGCCCAGTCGTGTACGCGTTGCGGGCTATGTGAGTCACGGACCAACGCCGTGGTCGGGTCTGGATGCCTCGACGCCGAGATCGTGCTCGTAGGGGAGGCGCCGGGTAGAACCGAGGACGAGTTGGGTCTGCCTTTCGTCGGGAGGGCCGGGAAGCTTCTGGACGACGTGTTGGGGAAGGCGGGTCTCTCCAGGGACGACGTGTTCATCATGAACGTCGTCAAGTGCAGGCCGCCAAACAACCGCCGCCCCAAGAAGGGTGAGGTAGACGCCTGCGAGCGGTTCATCGCGGAGCAGCTCGACATCATCAGGCCCAGGATGGTGGCCCCGATGGGGAACAGTTCAATCAGCTACTTCTTCGAGAAGCATGGACTGGGGAAGGCGGTGGTTGGGGACGTCCACGGAGTGGAGTACGAGATAGATGCCGGCTGGGGCGTGTTCAAGCTGGTGCCGCTGTACCACCCAGCAGCCGCCATCTATAACAGGCGCCTCGTCGGGGAGCTCGAACGAGACATGAAGAGGCTAGCCGGACTCGAGGGCCCTTAGCGCCCTGAGCCTCTTCACCATGTTCGGGTGGGTGCTGAATAGCTCGAGGAAGCTCTCGAACCCAGAAACGCGCCTCGCGGCCAGCTGGTCCACAAGCTCGTAGTCTCCGGCGAACCCCGTCTCGTTCATCTCGTTGAGGTCCCTGCTGGCCCTGTCGGGGTCGGAGATGAACAGCGCCTTGAAGCTCCCCGAGGCAGCCTGCTTCGGGGCGAGCATCTGGGTGCGGTAGGTTGCCTGGCTTATCCTCGCCAGCGCCTCGCCCATCTTATGGGCGCCTCCCGGCGTGAGGCCGGCGCTGTGCATGTCCGCGTAGTACTCCCTCGTCCTGCTGAGGCTCAGGTTTGCGAGGCTGAGAACGAAGTAGACTAGGAGGCCCGCAGCGCCCACGAGCCCGTAGCTTCCCCTGTCCCTGTCGCGGCTGAACATCGTGGACCGGGCGATGATGTAGAAGAGGCTGGGCAGGAAGCTGGCCATCATCATCAGGTGCATGTCCCTGTGCTTGATGTGACCCAGCTCGTGGCCGACGACGGCGTTCACCTGCTCCGCGTCAAGGGCGTCCAGGAGCCCCCGGGTCACGGCCACGTGGCTCCCTGTGAGGGGGGAGCCGTAGGCGAAGGCGTTGGGTATCGGGAGGCTGGATACCATGAGCCTCGGGGTCTTGATGCCTGAGCGTCTGCTGAGCTCCTCGAGGCTGCTGTGGAGCCCCGGGTTCTGGTCGGGGCTCATGGGTTTGACGCGGTATGTGAGGTTGATGAGGTAGGGGGCTAGGAGCCACTGGAGGAGGTTGAACCCCGCCACCAGGAGTATCAGCGACGTGAGGTTCAGCGTTCCAAGGCTGGACATTATTAACGCGAGTCCGAGTGTGGATACACCTATGATTACCGCCGCGGTTCCGGCCATCGATAGCCTCAGCTTGTTCAGGCTCATGCTTACTGTCTCAATAGTCTGCGAAACGGCCCGGAATATAAAGAGATTGGGTTCTGTTACATCCGTTCAGGCGCCTCGATGCCGAGCACCTCTAGGGCGTTCCTCAGGGTTATCCTCGTCGCGTCCACGAGCGCCAGTCTGGCGCCCATGAGCCCCTCGGTCTCGGCGTCGATGACCCTCTGGGTGGCGTAGAAGCTGTTGAACCTGTCCGCCAGGCTGTTCGCGTACGCCGTTACGTCTCCGGGCTTCAGCTCCTCGGCTGCCCGCTCATAGACCTCGGGGAAGTGGGCCAGCAGGTTCACGAGCTCCTTCTCCTTGACGTCCACTAGCTGCCCGTAGTCGGGGTCGGGCGTCTTCTCCGCCCGCTTGATTATGTTGCACGTCCGCGCGTGACCGTACTGTATGAAGGGGGCGCTGTTGGTCTCGAAGTTGAGAGCCCTCTCCCAATCGAACACCACCTGCTTCATGGGGTCCACGCTGAGGAGCGTGTACTT
>CAZCKR010000022.1:0-4923 GCA_964499305.1 uncultured Candidatus Bathyarchaeia archaeon
CCTCTGGTATATCTTCGAGAGGAGGTCGCCGTCAAAAGCGGCGGCCCCGAACATCCTTGAGTACGCCACAGGGGAGCCGGGAACCGGGGGCTCCCTAGCGAGGTCTACCACAGGCACTATCCCCTCACGAAGCATCTCAGCCCTGACTGCCTTGACACGGTCACGGATGTTCGGCGCCCTGGCCTCCCAGAAGACCTGAATCCCGTCAAGTCCAGCGCTTGGCAAGATTGCCGCGACCTCGCGGACCTTCCTCTCGTCCACGGCTAGGCTGGGAGGAGTCTGTAAGACGAGCATATCCGAGCGGAGCAGCCGCAGCGCCATCCTCATGCGCTCAAGCACCCGGAAGGTCTCCTCGGCAGGCCTCAAGCCTAGCTCGTGGGTGGCCTTACGATTGCACTTCACCGAGAAAGTGAACCCGGGTGGCACCCTCCGTCTCCAAGACCTCACCGTGCTCAGCCTAGGCATGTGATAGAAGGTCGTGTTCACTTCGACGTAGTCGAATAGCCCTGCGTAGGCCCTGAGTCTATCTTCGTCTTCCAAGGGAAGATAAGCCCAGCCCCCGGCCCCTATCTTCACGGACCCGTTTTCACGGTTTGAAGCGGAAACCGGGGGCTCAAGGACGTGGCTGACGCCTCCGACATCCATTACTCGAAGCCAGTAGAGGCCCCTATATAACGAAGCCGCATCCCGCGGTACCATGGAGTCGGCTGAATGACCTAGTGTAGTGCAGGCACAGCTACCCAAAACCCTTTTTTAGCATGAATAGGAGTGGTGTTCTAGGCTATGAGCAGGTAGCCGAGGTGTGAAGTACGTTTGAGTATAGAAGCCTACATAATGATGAACATAAAGTCCGGTTCAGAGGACCAGGTCTGTGAGACCCTCACAAAGTACCAGGAAGTAGAGGAGGTCGCGGTCATCTACGGGGAGTATGACGCAGTCATAAAGGTTAAGACATCCGACATGAAGACCCTCGACACATTCATAATCCAGAAGCTGAGGTCGATACCGAATATCTTCCTGACGGCGACGATGCTCATAGCGAAGCAGTACAAGTAGCCGTTAGGCGTAAACTTTATTATCCTTCGCCTTGTCCTAGACTCCACGCTTGCCCTGGTAGTATAGTCAGGCCCAGTATGCTCGGCTGTCACCCGAGCGATCCCGGGTTCGAATCCCGGCCAGGGCGCCAACACCACAAGTACTTGACTCAACTAGTTATTCTCGTGTACTGTCTCTCAACTAAGTTTTTTAGTCAGTATCAGTACTGGTGTATAGAAACAGAGAGAAAGCGGACACAGGGAGTGAAAGGATTTGTTCATGCCTAGAGCCTATGACAGGGCCATAACCATATTTTCGCCGGAAGGCCGGCTTTACCAGGTCGAGTACGCCCTCGAGTTAGTGAAGAGGGGTGCCCCGGTGGTCGGCGTCGCCTGCTCCGAGGGGGCAGTGCTGGCTGCCAACGAGACACCGGAGAGCGATCTCGAGGACCCGGACTACTTCAGGAAGATATACCAGCTCGACGACCACGTCGCCTCGGCCATCGCCGGCCTCAGCAGCGACGCCAGGGTGCTCATCGACCAAGCCAGGGTCTACTGCCAGAGCAACAAGCTCCTGTACGACGAGCCCGTCGACATAGAGGTGCTCGCCAGGAGGCTGGGTGACCTTGCCCAGGTATACACTCAGCACGCCGGCGTACGCCCTTTCGGCGTCAGCATGATAATCGCGGGGTACGACGCCACAGGAAGCCGTGTACTGACCACCGACCCCAGCGGAGCCTACAGAGGATTCAAGGCCACCGCCGTCGGGAGGAAGAACGAAGAAGCCAACAGGCTCCTCGAGGAGAAATACAGGGACGACGTGTCCCTAGAGGAGGCCGTTAAACTGGCTATAGAGGCAGTGAACGTGGCATCCGACATACCTGTTACGTCCAAGACGGTCAAGGTCGCGTTGATCCCGGCGGAATCCAAGACCTTCAAGAGACTGACCGAAGAGGAAGTGGATAAGCACCTCCAGTAGGAGGAGGCTCAGCCATGAGCGCCAAGTACACCCTTGTCCGCTACCAGACTGGTAGCGAGAAGTTCGAGATAATGGTTGACCCAGACAAGGGACTGGCGTACAAGAGAGGAGAACCAGGCGAAATACGCAACGTACTCCTCGTAGACACCATATTCACTGACGCCAACAAAGGAGAGAAGGCGTCGGCGGAGAAACTGGAGAAAGCCTTCGAGACCAGCGACCCATTGGAAGTCGCTGAGATCCTGTTCGAGAAAGGGATCTTCCAGTTGAACACCCAGCAACGCAGGGAGATGATGGAGCAGAAAAGGAGGCAGATAATCCACATCATCTCACGCACCTACGTCGACCCCAAGACAAAGCTCCCTCACCCTCCGGTTAGGATAGAGAACGCCCTCGAGGAAATCAGGGTCCAGATAGACCCCTTCAAGGACGCGGACGAACAGGTGAAAGACGTGGTCGACGCGCTGCGGCGCATGCTGCCCATGAGCAGCGACAACGTCCAGATAGCCATAAAGGTCCCAGCCGAGTACACGGGAAAAAGCTACGGCATAGTGAAGGACTTCGGCGAGATAAAGAGGGACGAGTGGCAGTCGGACGGCTCATGGATAGCCGTGGTGGAGCTGCCTGCGGCCATGCAGTTGGAGATGCTCGAGGCGCTGGGGAAGTCAACCCAAGGCAACATCCAGTCGAAGATAGTGAAGTAGAGAAGGAAGATAGATTGAGCGCAAAATTCGAGACACGTGAAATAGTCGTCCCAGGCGACCTGTTATATGAGGGCCGCATAAGGACGGGGGAGAACACGTTCAGGAGCGAGGGAAACGTCTACTCCAACAAGGTGGGGCTAGTCAACTACAGCAAGGACCGGGTCTCAGTGATCGCCCTTGAGGGCACTTACACCCCGCTCGTGGGGGACCTGGTGGTGGGTATGGTTAGCGACATCGAGCTGGGGCAGTGGGTCGTAGACATCAGTGCATCGACCGACGCCATATTGACGGTACCCGACGCCGTCAACAAGTCGTTCAGGACCAACTTCGACATGACTAGGGTGCTGGACGTGGGCGACGTCGTGGTAGCCAAGATCGTTGACCTGGACAGACGCAGGACACCCATTCTGTCCATCGTGGGCAGGGACTTGGGAAAGGTCCACGAGGGCTTCATAATGAAGATAACGCCCTCTAAGATACCCCGATTCATCGGGAAGAAGGGAAGCATGATCAACATGATCCTCAGGGAGACCCGGTGCCAGATCACCATAGGTCAGAACGGAAGAATACTGATCAACGGCCGGAACCGGGAGGACGAGGAGCTAGTTGTTAAGGTAATCCATAAGATAGAGACGGAGGCACACACATCGGGCCTCACAAACAGGATCCAGGAGTACCTTAGAACGATTAAGGAGGATAGGAATTGAGTAAAACGACTAAAAAGAAGACCACTAAGAGGAAAACCTCTAAAAAGAAGTTGGCGAGAGTGGATGGAAGGAAACCAGACGAACTCAGACCCGTACACATTGAGAGCGGAGTGATTCCCAATGCAGACGGCTCCGCCTACATCGAGATGGGCCGCAACAAAATTGTTGCGGGAGTTTACGGTCCAAGGGAGATGCACCCTAAACGGTTCAGCAAACCCAACATGGGGATACTGAGATGCAGGTACCACATGGCGCCTTTCAGCGTCGACCCGAGGCGGTCGCCGGCTCCCTCGAGGAGGGATCAGGAGATCAGCATGGTCATAACGGACGCCATTGAGCCAGCGCTCTTCCTCGAGCGGTACCCGCGGAGCGTCATAGATGTCTTCGTGGAGATCATAGAGGCGGACGGGGGCACAAGGTGCGCGTCCATAAACGCAGCCGCAGTGGCCCTAGCCGACGCGGGCATCCCCATGAAGGACCTGGTATGTTCGTGCGCTGCAGGCAAGTACGAGGGCAACCTGATCCTTGACCTCGGCGACTACGAGGACAAGATGGGAGAGTCAGACGTCCCTGTAGCGTACCTGCCCAAGATCGACCAGGTGACCCTGCTACAGATGGAGGGCATCATGACCCAAGAGGATACAGAAAAGTGCATCGAGCTCGCCATCGAAGGATGCAAGCAGATCTATGAGATCCAGAAGGAGGCGCTGAAGAAGAAGTACGGCATGGTCGAGGGCGCGGAGGAAAAAGAAGAAGAACCAGAGGAGGAGCCCGAAGAGGCACCTGATGAAGAGGAACCCGTCGAGGAGGCTGAAGAAGAATGAGCAACAACATAGTATCACGGCTTAAGCGTAAGAAGATCATGGACGTAGTGGCCACCGGGAAAAGGATGGACGGCAGAGGGCTCCTGCAGTACAGGGATTGGGAGATAAAGACCAACTTCCTCGCAAAGTCCGCGGGATCGGCGGAAGTGAAGCTGGGAAAGACCCACGTGGTGGTTGGGGTTAAGGTTGGAATAGGTCACCCCTTCGAGGACACCCCCGACGCTGGCGTCATGATGGTGAACGCAGAGTTCACGCCCGTGGCTCACCCGACGTGGGAGCCGGGCCCACCACCGATAGACGCCATAGAGCTTGCCCGGGTAGTCGACAGGGGCCTGAGGGCCGCCGAGATAATCGACATGGATAAGCTCGGCCTCGTCTCTGGCGAGAAGGTCCAGTTGATCTTCGTCGATCTATATGTGCTGAACTACGACGGAAACCTCATCGACGCGTGCTCCGCAGGGGCGCTGGCCGCCCTCAATACAGCAGAGGCACAGGAGTTCAAGGTATCGAAGAAAGGCGAGATCGAGAAGACGGACAAGACCGAGAAACTGAAGCTGAGGGCTCATCCCCTCGCCGTCACGGTGTGCAAGATGGGCGACTCCCTCATCGTCGACCCCACATACGACGAGGAGGAGGTCAAGGACGGCAGGATAACCATCACCGTCGACGAGAACG
>CAZCKR010000022.1:5023-15289 GCA_964499305.1 uncultured Candidatus Bathyarchaeia archaeon
TACGACGAGGAGGAGGTCAAGGACGGCAGGATAACCATCACCGTCGACGAGAACGGTAACCTGAACGCCATACAGAAACGCGGCCCCGTTGGCTTCACCGTGGACGAGATAAAGAAATGCATAAATATCGCGTCTGAGAAGGCGGCAGAGATAAGGGCTATAGCATTGGCGGGCGAGTAATGGCAAAGAAGAAGAGAAAAAACATCGGAATGCGGACGAGGGGCGGAGCCACTCTCCGTAAACGCTACGGCAGGATAATGGAGACGGTTACGGCATACCACAAGTGCCCCAGCTGCGCCAGCCCATCGGTGAGACGCGTCAGCGTGGGCGTCTGGAGCTGCAGGAAGTGCGGCTACAAGTTCGCCGGAGGAGCCTACACCCCATCGACAAGGCTGGGACAGGCCGCCCACAGGATTCGCGCCCAAGCCTAATTTTTACACCTTTTTTAAAGAAAAATGACCAAAGAGAGCCTCACCGAGAAAGCCTCGGCAGAGATACGTATCAAGGTGCCCAAGGAAGTGATTGAGACTGTCTTGGACGCTCTGAGCCCAGAGGTCGAGTCGCCTTCCTCTGAGAGATCCAGCACAGATGTCCGAAGAGGCGTGGACGGGATAGTCATATCTACGGAGGCAAGCGACACCACGGCCATGAGAGCGGCCGTCAACAGCTATCTCCGCTGGGTCCAAGGCATTCTAGACATGCTCTCAAAAATAGAATGATGTTCCCTTGGGAAATTCTTTATACTGTGCACCGTCGAGTTAAATGAACCATCACAGGTGAATCGTTTGAGGAACGAGTTAAAGAGAAGGCTCAAAGCCGATGACCAGCTCTACGGTACATGGATCACCCTGGAGGCGCCCATAGTCTCCGAGATGATGAGCACCCTAGGCTTCGACTACTTTGTCATAGACACCGAGCACGCACCACTCGACATGAGGACGGCGCAGACGCTCATGCAGGCCATGCACTCAACTTCCAAGACCACGCCCATAGTCAGAGTGTGGTGGAACGACATCGTCGCCATCAAGAGGGCCCTGGATGTCGGCGCCTACGGAGTTCTTGTTCCGTGGGTCAATAACAAGGAAGAGGCGGAGCTGGCGGTCAAGGCAACGAGGTACGCCCCAGATGGGCTCAGGGGCTGCGGGCCCAGGAGGGCAGCAATGTTCGACCCCGACTACTTCAAGACGGCGGACAAGGAGATAACCGTCATCGTCCAGATCGAGACCAAGGAGGCGGTCGCCAACATAGAGGACATCTGCAGCGTGGAAGGCGTAGACGCGACCTACATTGGCCCAGCTGATCTCTCGGCTAGCCATGGGCACTTAGGTAACATGAGTCACCCCGACGTGCAGAAGGCTATCGACAGGGTGTTCGACGCCACGAAGGCGGCGGGCCTCGCAGCAGGAATACATCAGGGTTCCGGCAGCACCATCAAGAAGCGCATGGAGAAGGGGTACAACCTGGTCACCGTGGGGAACGACCTCATCTACATGAGGATGGGCGTACAGAACCAGTTCAAGGAACTGGGAATCAAAAAATAACCCTTTTTTACTCGTATTCTATCGTCGCCGGCGGCTTGGGCGTCACATCATAGTAGACGTGGGTCACGTCGACGCACGAGTCCAGTATCTTAGCCGCAGCCTCCCGGAGGGTGTTCCACGGGAGCCTCATCACCTCAGCCGTAAGATAGTCCCTCGTCTTCACAGCCCGCATGGACACGGCGTACCCGTTGCCCTCCTTCTCATCCACGAGGTAAAGGAGACGCGTGGCCTCAGGGTAGTTGTCCTGAAGATATTGAAGCGTCTTCTCTAGCTGCTCATACCTCGGCTCCATGGGGCGGTCCGAGCTGTCCCTGAAGGCGAGGGTGACAACAGAGCCGTACGCGCGTTTACCGTTTATCAGGCCGGTGGCCTTCTCGTTAAGGAACCCTGCCTTTATCATCATGGGGTCGAGTTCAACGATCTCGGCTGCGTCTCTCTTAAGCACTTTAAGGTCTTTGGGAGACTGGCCGCTGAATATGGCCGCGAAGAACTGGGAGGGGTTATGTGGCTCGAAGGACTGCTCCACGATGAAAGTCGCCTTCTTTATCTCCTCCAGCTTCTCCGGCGTGATCTCGCCCACAACCCTTATGCTGAGACCCGGCCCCGGGAAGGGCTGACGCGTAGCCAGCTCGGGTGGAGTGCCCAAGGCTCGCGCGACCTCCCTAACCTGGTACTTGTACAGGTTCTTCAGCGGCTCGACGACGGTGAACCCATACCTCTCCACCGGGTCGATGCCGATCTGCTCAAGGACGTTGTGCTGCGTCTTGATGCCCGCGGACGTCTCGTCGATGTCAGCCTTAATGGTTCCCTGCACAAGGTACCTGCACTGCTCCTCGGCAGCTATCTCGCTGAGCGTCTCGTAGAAGTTCTGCCTAAACGCTTTCCTCTTATCCTCGGCGTCGGGGATCCCTGAGAGAGCCTCGATGAACTTCTGCCTCTCATTCAGGATCCTCACTGGTAGGCTCAGAGGCTCGGAGGACAGGAGCGACTTCACCTGCTCCGCCTCGCCCAGCCTCATGAAGTTGTCGTCGATGAAGACGCAGACAAGGTTGTTCCCTATTGCTCTATGGACCAGAACAGCGGAAGCCGTGCTGTCGACCCCGCCTGAGCAGGCGACAAGGGTTTTCTCGTCCCCGAGGGTCTCCCTTATTGCTTCAATCTGGCCTTCTATGAATGCTTCGGCATCGAACTCCGCCATTCCGCTCAGAGCATCATGGTCTGGTTCACGCATAAAAGTTTTCCAATAAGCTTAAAAAAAGTGTAAAAATACGCGTTGCTCTGTCGTGAATCTTAACTTTTATATGTAATATATTATGTTAAGTGGTCAACAACGCAGGTGATTCGAGTTGGTTAACACAGTAGCGGTGATAGGCGCAGGCGTCATAGGAGGCGCCATAACAAACTGCCTATTGGAGTCGGGAAAGGTAGAGAAGGTAATAGCGACTAGAAGAAACCTTGAGGCCCTCATACCTCTTGCCGACAAAGGCGCTAACATTACAGACAACAACATAGTAGCTTCACACGAGGCGGACGTGGTCTTCCTCTGCACCAAGCCGGGTGACATCGAGAAAGTGCTCATCGAGATAAATGACGAGGTGAACGGCAAGCTGGTGGTCTCCACGGCGGCCATCATACCGCTTGAGTTCTACGAGTCCGTGGCCCCGGGTGCAAGGTTCGTGCGGACTATGCCGAACGTCGCCGCCATGGTGGGAGAGTCTTTCACCGCCTACTGTATGGGCTCAAACACAACTCTACAGGACAAGGAGACTGTGGAGCTCCTCCTAGGCACCATGGGGTCGTGCATGGAGGTCGAGGAGAAGTACATGGATCCTGTGACCGGGCTCAGCGGAAGCGGCCCCGCCTACATCGCCATCGTCATCGACGCGCTGACGTACGCAGGGCTCCGCGTGGGGCTGCCCAGGGAACTCTCCAAGGTGGCTGCGGCGCAGTCCGTTCTCGGCACAGCCAAGCTTATCATGGAAGGCGTGTCAGTCCCGTCCGAGATCGAGGAGATGGTGACGACGCCGGGAGGCACCACCATCGAGGGCATCTACGAGATAGAGGACGGAAAGCTGAGGACGGCCCTCATGAACGCCGTGCAGGCCGCAACCAACAAATGTCTCAACATCCGCCACCTTTGGGAGAATAACGCGTAACCTCACCCCTTTTCCACGCTGGAAGAAAATATATCGTGTCGGGACACACGTATCCCTGTGTCAAGTTATGTATGATATCATCATCAGGAACGGTAAGATCGTTGACGGCACAGGGAACCCCTGGTTCTTCGCAGACGTCGCCGTCAAGGACGGAAAGATCGATGAAATCTCGAAAAAGGTACGCGGCGAAGCTGAGACCGTCATCGACGCCACGGGGCTCGTCGTCTGCCCCGGCTTCATCGACGCCCACAGCCACGGCGACTTTAACACCCTCGTCTACAGGGACATGGAGAACATCGTCCATCAGGGAATAACCACGGTGGTCGCAGGCCAGTGCGGATCCAGCCCGGCTCCGCTCAGCGACGAGATCCGCGGCGAGACGCAGAAAGAGGTCGACGCCCGGCTCCCCGATGGAATAGAGCTGAAGCTCACGTGGGACACCTTCGACGAGTATCTCAGGGAGGAGGAGAAGGAGGGGCTCGGCGCCAACGTCGCCCACATCGTGGGCCACGGAGCCGTCAGGGCAGCGGGCATGGGCCTTGAGGCGCGTGACCCGACGCCCAAGGAGCTCGAGAAGATGAAGGAACTGACGGCGGAGGCAATGGAGGCGGGGGCTTATGGGCTCAGCACAGGCCTCATATACCCTCCTGGCATCTACGCCAAGACCCCGGAGATCATAGCCTTGGCTGAGGTGGCGGCCGAGTACGGCGGGGTCTACGACTCTCACATCAGGGGTGAAGGAAAAACCCTGATGACGGCCCTCGATGAGGCGCTGGAGATAGGCGAGAAGGCGGGCATCCCCGTGCAGATCAGCCACCATAAGATAGCCAGCAAGTCCATCTGGGGCAAGAGCCGGGAGACCATGAAGATGTTCGAGGACGCTAGGGCTCGTGGCGTCGACGTCACGGTCGACCAGTACCCGTACAAGGCAGGCTCGACGGGACTCATGACTCTTCTTCCCCCATGGGTGCACAACGGCGGAAACGAGGCCGCCCTCATACGTCTCAGGGATCCTGATCAGAGGGAGAGGATGAGACGGGAGATAGAGGAGGGTGTTCCCGGCTGGGAGAACTTCGCCGGAGAGCTGGGCTGGGAGAACGTCTACGTCACCTCGGTGAAGACCGACGAGAACAGGGCTGTGGAGGGCATGAACATGGTCGAGGTCAAGGAGCACCGTGGGGCTCCCGACGAGTTCACGGCTCTATACGAGCTCCTGCTGGAGGAGGAGGGGACCGCGGGGATGGTTATATTCTACGGCGACGAGGAAGACGTCAAGCACATAATGAGGCACCCACTCCACATGGTGGGTACCGACGCGGGCTGCTGCAACGTCGAGGGACCGTTCCGGAGGGGAAAACCACACCCCCGCCACTACGGCACCTACCCCAAGATACTCGGCAGATACGTCAGGGAGGAGAAGACGCTGAGGCTCGAGGAAGCCGTGAGGAAGATGACAAGCTTCCCCGCCCAGCGCTTCGGCATACTGGACAGAGGGATTCTGAGACCCGGCGTCTGGGCAGACATCACGGTGTTCAACCCCGAGACCGTCATCGACAAGTCCACCTACGAGGAGCCCCACCAGTTCCCCGTCGGCATCGACTACGTCATGGTGAACGGCGTGGTCACCATAGAGAACGGCAACTATATGGGGGCACACGAAGGGAAGACCCTTAGGAAAAGATAGCTTTCCCAAAAAAAGGTAGGGAGACTCCCTACTTCTTCTTTAAGTACTTGCCGAAGTGGACGGGCGTCGCGTGAACGACCGGGAGATCCACCATGGTCTTGAGGCCCGGCTCGGCGTTGATCACATGCGGGATCATGTTGGTGGTCATGGCTATGGTGCCGTGGTCGCCGTGCACGCATGGGCTGATCTTCTGGTGGATGGGGGGTACCCCCTCGATGTCTACGCTGTCGAACTCCTCCGGCGCCCCGATGTAGGCCCTGAAGTCCATGGTTATGACGGGCTTGCCATCCATCAAGCCGTAGGCCATCTGCTTGGTGCCCGCGTTCTTTCCCTTGGGGATCTTGATGGCGTCGCTGGCGGCGTCGTGGTCGAGGATCACAGGCTCGGGTGGGTCGACCCTTATCTCGTTGAGTTCCCAGCCCAGCGAGTCGGAGATCATCTGTATGCTCTGCTCGAGGCCGACGTGCCCAGTGATCTTCCCTCCGTCGATGGCCTCCCTGAACTCCTTCTTGGTCATGCCGGCGCCGATCTTCTTCTGGAAGGGGATTCGGCGAGTCGCGGCGTTCATCTGCCTGGTCACGTAGATGGACTCGACCTCCTCGCATGGGCCCGTGAGGAACGTCGGGAGGGTGTCCATGAGGAAGCCTGGGTTGATGCCCGTTCCCAGCAGCGTAGCGCCATACTTCTTGGCGACCTCGTCAAGCTTGTTGGCGTACGTGGTCCCCTCCTCAGTGGCGTAGGGGTAGCCCAATTCCTCACATGTGCTTACGATGTCGATCCCGTGTCTCAGTATCTGCTCGAACTGGTCGTGTGTCTGCCTCAGGTATGACATGGTGGTGTGGCACACCACGTCGGGCTTGGTTTCCTTGAGCACTTTGTCGGCGTCGTTGGTGATGATCACCCCTATCTTCTCGCCGCCTAGGACCTCACCCAGGTCCTTTCCGACGATGTTGGGGTTGATGTCAACGGCTCCAACGATCTTGATGCCTTCCTTTGTCAGAAGGTGTGTCGCAAGTCTTCGACCGATCACCCCGATTCCGTATGATACGACTTTAACGTTTTTCAACTTGATTCAGGGTTAAACTAATTCAATCATCTTTATAGTTTACTCAAAAATCGTTAAATTTCTTCTGTATCAGGATCGGGGTGGTTGTCTTTCTCTTAGTTGTAGGTATAAGCGTCACCCAAACATCTCTCTATATATGACGTTTTACGTTTTTTCGCCAGTCCTATCCAAGGTGGGAGAAGGAGGAAAAACAAGACGTGAACCAAGTAAAAATGCTAAAGAAAAGGCGTGGTATGACCGGCCTTGAGACAGCCATAATCTTGGTTGCATTCGTGATAACTGCTGCTGCTTTCGCGTTCGTTGTCCTGAACATGGGTTTCCTGACAGCGGAGAAAGCTCAGTCGGTGATCAGCTCAGGCATGAGCGAGGCTGCCTCGGCGCTGCTGACGGACAGCGGCATGATTGGCCAGTTCGTGAACGTTACTGACGACCAGAGCGACATCTGCCTCACCAAGCTGACCTTTTACCTGAAGCTATCCCAAGGTCATGAGCCCATCGATCTAGATGATAGTGTTATGGTGGCGACCTACACCAACGAGAGGTGCCACGGCGAGATCTATGGCTCCAATGGTACCATCATGACGGTGTCCGGTGTAAACAGCGATGGAGACTCGCTGCTTGAGACTGGTGAGAAGTTCAAGGTGGTCATCGACTTCACCGAACTAGCAATAGATGGTGTCGACCCAGCGGTCACGGCAGGTAGTCGACCTAACCTGTACGCTCACCCTTACGAGGAGTTCAGGATCGAGCTCAGGCCCTCAGCTGGAGCGGTGTTGACCATCGAGCGTCAAGTCCCGGCTGTCCATAGCACAGTCATGGTGATAGAGTAGACTAGTTAAGGTCGTCTCCAACTTTCTTTTCTTTTATAGTAAAACTCTCATCGACACCCTGCAGCCTGTAACTGATGCTTCTGAAGGGCTCCACACCTCTACGTTTTAGGTACATTAATCCGAGGAAGATCAGTATCCCAGGTAGAAGGTATAGCGTTATACTCTTGAACGCTCTGTTGAAGGCTGCGCTCTCCTCCATGAGCAGCCACGTCACCGGTACTATGCTGCCTTGGAAATCCCACCAGTTGCTTGGGGTGATGTGCATGGTATACCAGACGAGATCGCATGCGATAGGTATCATCAAAAGCACTAGATGGTAAAGCCAAACCATTATCCCCATGTCGTCGTCGTCGACAGCTAGGGGCAGGATGGCTGAGCCAATGTACCAGGCCCCGAGGGCGACGAACTCGATGAGAGCGTTGTTTTTTCTCGGATCATAGTATATCAATAGTATTATCAATAGAGCAACCGAGAAAGGGGTTAAAGAAAGCCACGGAGTCCTCCCTCTCGGCCTCTCTTGATCTCTCTTAGGCAGAAAGCCGTCGTAGAAGAAGGCTATCAACATCAGCAAGGCGACCATGGCGAAGCCCTTCATTGTCTTTATGAACAACGAGAAGTATCCGACGACGGGCAGCCTGTTGATGACGCGCCCGATGACGAGGCTCTCATTCACGGGGACGCCGTCGGGAAACATGTTGTTGTCGCCCTTCGTCGTGTAGAACCACTCGTCGTCTTCTTTATGTCTACCGATGGCCCTGTGCACGATGTACTCGTCCTCGAATCCGGGTCTGATGAACACGAGGATGTCCCCGTCAGGCGGGGGAGCCGCACCCACGTCGTCGAAGTCGTCGATGGCCTCGATGAATATGAAGTCGCCTACTCCCAGGGTTGGTATCATGCTCTGGGATATGACGACCATCACCGGGTTCTCCGTGCCGAGGGTGTTCCTGAGCAGAAACATCCCGCCGTAGAAGGCGGCTATGAGAACGATGAAAGTCGCGCCGTAGCGGATTATCTCCTTAGTCCCGTCATCCATTATCTAGCGATCACTGTGAGGCGTCTGTCTCTATTCTGGGGTCTATCCAGGCGGTCAGCAGCAGGCAGTACACCGGGTCCTGTGTTCCCCCCCTGAAGCACTTCTCCACCTCGCTGCATATGAGGCAGGGGCAGCCCCTCACCGAGTCGAGGGTGACGGGCTCATTCTTACTGAACAGCTTGTAGGTCCAGCGGCCGTCGTTGAGGACCTTGTCACGAACTATCCTGCCCTTCTCTTCGAACTTCTTCGCCAGCCGTGAGCCTTCTCGGCTGCTCACGTCTAGGAGCTTCCATAGTTCGCTCTGTAGCAGCCCTTCGTCTCCCGCGTCGTAGATTAGTCTAAGGGCCCTCTGCTCTACGCTGCTGTTCCTCGGTGGCATGGTTCACCACCACTACTCGTAGTAGATGAGGTCGTAGTCTTTCAGGATCTCATGGAGCTTCTCCACCGCCTCTCTGACCATGTCCTCATGCTTTGCCCCGGTGCAGACTAGCTTCCCTGAGGCGAACAACAGCATGACCACCTTGGGTACGCCCATCCTGTAGATTAGGCCGGGGAACTGCTCGGGCTCGTACATCACGTTGTCCATGATGTCGGCGGCGGTCTCCAGGTCTATCTTGCCGTGGAGGTTGGCGCTGGCGACGATGTTCTGGATGACGATCTTGGGCTTACCCAGGATGATTATCCCGTTGTTCTTGAGCTCCCTCACCACCTTCTTCACGGCGCTGCGGGCCATCTTCTCGCTCTTGGCCCCCGTGCACACCATCTTGCCTGAGCCGAAGATGAGGGTGGCCGTCTTGGGCCTCTTGAGCCTGAAGACGAGGCCCGGGAACTGTTTGGGTCTGTACTCGACGTTCCTGAATACCTTCATTATGGCAAGGAGATCGATCTTCTGGTCAAGGCTGGCCGAGGCTACCACGTTCTCGATGCTTATGGCGAGGTCTTTCTGCTCCACGTCGACATCGGACTCTAGCTCTTCTAACTTTCTCTCTACATCCATTCTCTTTCACGCCTTACGAAGCTGTCAGCTATAGCTTGCCTACCTTCTCCAGCACGTCCTCGTTGAGAAGGTCCTGGTTTATTATCTCCACGACAGGAATAGTGCTAATGTTGGGCTCATGCATCACCTTGTCGCTGTAACCAATCTCCCCTGAGTAGCTGTTATAGGTGATGAAGCTTCCCTCGAGAGCCTCCTTTGTCTTGACGAAGTAGAGGAAGACCTCGCTCAAGGTCCCGCCGATGACGAAGTAAAGGTGGTCGCCCTCGTTCTCCATGTGCTGTATCACGTTTGAAGCAGGGGAGGAGGCGACAAGCATGACTATGTCCCTGATTGATTTCAGCTGGACAAACTTCATGACATTCCCTATATTAGGCGTGGAGGGAGTATTTAAACTATATAAATGAAAATGCAGGGATAAAGCAATAACTGTGTTTCACGGTGGATGTGCAGCTTATATTGCAGCCGATTGTATTTGATGCAGTGATTCGTTTGAGCGAAGTAGTGTCACCCGAGGAGTTCTACGGTTTCAAGCCGGGCACGGACCGCAAGCTCGTGAGATGGGACAAGGTCGTGGAGTACTTCTGGCATCTTGACGAGGTATCAGACAGGGTGAAGGTCGAGGAGGTGGGGAAGACCACCGAGGGCAACCCCATGATACTAGCCTACATCTCTTCTCCCGAGAACCTGGAGAGGCTGGGCAAGATAAGGGAGATGAGCTGGAGTATAAGCCACCCCCGAGACCTCCCCATGGGAGAGGTTGACAGGATCGTCTCCGACGGCAAGGCGGTGGTGGCTATGACCATGAGCATCCACGCCTCAGAGGTCGGCGGGACACAGGTCTCCTCGGACCTAGCGTACAGGCTGCTCACCTGCGATGACGAGCTGACCATGCGCATAAGGGAGAACGTCGTGCTGTTGCTGTTTCCATGCGCCAACCCGGACGGCCAGATCATGAC
>CAZCKR010000022.1:15389-20368 GCA_964499305.1 uncultured Candidatus Bathyarchaeia archaeon
AACAGCAACCCCCTCAACGAGGTGGCGGACCCCCTGGTCTGGACGGAGCAGAAGCACTACGGGGCCCAGATGGCTATACGTATGGCTTCTGAGGGAGTCTCGGGGGTGGAGCAGGCGGCGGTGTTCCCCGCCGACTTCATGCCTGGGTTCAGCCTGGTGTTCCCGTGGTTCCAGATATGCGGCATGTTCACCGAGTCGGCCAGCGTCAAGTTCGCCACGCCGGTCTACGTCCACTATCACCAGCTTCAGCCCCACCCCCGGGGCCGCCCAGAGTACCGGGCCTCGGTGAACTTCAACGACCCATGGAAAGGGGGGTGGTGGCGCCTCAGCGACATCCTGAGGGGCCAGATGGCGGCGGCGATGGCCACTCTGGAGGTGGCGGCAAACAACCGTGAGATGATACTCAGGAACATGCACACGAAGGCCAAGAGGAGCATCGAGAAGGGTGGAGCGGAGGCGCCGTACGCCTTCCTCTTCCCGCCGGGACAGACGGACCCCAACACCGCGCTCAGTCTCTTGAAGACTCTCATGGACATGAGTGTCGAGGTGCACCGGGCTACGACGCCTGTGAGGGTGGGCGACGTAACTTACCCCGAGGGAACATACGTCGTATTCGCGGGACAGACCGCGCGCCCCTTCCTGGTTAGCCTCCTGAGCCGCACCGTTTACAGGGATAACCTGTGGGTCAGGTCTCAGGACGGCGCCCCCATGATGAACTACGACTTCGCCACCCAGACCATGGCCGAGTTCAAGGGGGTGAACGTAGTCGAGGCGGAGGAGCCTCCCGTGGGCTCCTTCACGGAGCTAAAGATGATAAGGCAGCCTGAGGGCGTCGTCGAGAAATCGAAGATCGGGTACATTCTCGACGGGAGGATTAACGACTGCTTCAAGGCGCTGAACCTTTTAACGAAGGAGGCCGTCGAGGTCCACAGGGTCCATGAGGCGGTTGACCTAGGCGAAGCAACTCTGCCGCCGGGAGCCTTCTATGTCCCCAAGAAGAGGGGCGTGGAGTCTAAGCTTAAGGAGGTTGCCGGCGAGACCCATCTCAGGTTCTATGGGCTGAAGAACGAGCCTGAGTTCAACCATAGCCCCGTCAAGCCGCTGAGGATCGCCATGTACCAGAGGGGCTGGGGTGGGAACATGGACGAGGGCTGGACCCGTTGGCTCCTGGAACAGTATGGGTTCAAGTACACCACCGTGACGGACAAGGAAGTCAAGGAGGGGCTGGAGAGCTGCGACGTGTTCATCCTCCCCAGCGACCCACCCGCGCTCATAACGGGGGAGGGCGTCGAGGAGTGGTACGAGAAGCGGTTCAAGGGCGCATACACGGTGCCGGTGCTGCCCCCCGAGTACAAAACGGGGATCGGTGAGGACGGCGTGGAGAAGGTGAAGGAGTTCGTGGATAAGGGAGGCAGGGTGCTGGCCCTCTACGAGTCGTGCGAGTTCGCCGTCGAGAAGCTCGGTGTGCCTGTGAGGAACACGGTGAAGGACCTGAAGCCCGAGGAGTTCCACTGCCCGGGGTCAACCATAAGGGTGAACATCGACAACACCCATCCGCTGGGGTACGGGATGCCGGAGAAAGGCCTGATACTGCTAAGGGGTAAACACTCCTACGCGGTGAAGGCGAACCACTGGAACGAGAACTACAGCGCGGTGATCACGTACCCCGAGGAGAACATGATGCAGAGCGGGTGGCTCATCGGGGAGAAGCACCTCGCCAGGAAGGCTGCGCTCATCGAAGCCAAGAAAGGGGAGGGCAGCGTGGTGCTCTACGGCTTCGCGCCCCAGATGAGGGCCCTGACGGACGCCACGTTCAAAGTCTTCTTCAACGCCCTCGTGGGCTGACCCATCAACATCTTTTTAATTAGGGCCCCGTTTTTCAACTGGATAGAGATGAAGTGCGCATTATGTGGATCAGAGATCCCTGAAGACGCCAAGTTCTGCCCAAAGTGTGGCGAGTCAGTCGATGAGGAGGACTCGACCGGGTTCATGATAGTGACGACCCCGACTGTGCCGGGATACAGGATCACGAAGGTGATGGGCGTCGTGACGGGCCTCACACCGAGGACCCGAGGCATCCTCGGCAAGTTCGTGGCCGGCTTCGAGTCCATGTTCGGAGGGGAGGTCACGGCTTTCACGAGCGAGCTGGAGAAGGCTAGGCTGGACGCCATACGCCGCGTCAGGAGCAAGGCGGTGAACCTGGGAGCCAACGCCGTCGTGGGGCTTGACCTGGAGACCAGCGACCTGGGGCTTCAGCTGGGGGTCGTCGTGATCTCGGCCACGGGGACGGCCGTGGTCATCGAGAAGGAGTAGCTACTCGACCTTCCTCGTGTAGTGCCCTGATACGGTGACGAGCTCCTCGAACATCTCCCTCTTGGCCTTGCATATGGGGCAGACGTAGGGCGGGTCCTGGCTGAAGACCATGTATCCACACTGTTTACAGTAGAGCAGCTTCCTGCCGGATTTCTTCATCTCTCCCATTGTCTTCTCCATGGTTTCCTTTTCTACTAGGCCCAGGGCGGCCATCTGTTTATCGTAGGGGCGGCGCTCGGGTATTGCTCGTGCCTGTTTCTTGCCTTCATGGATCTCGTCGTCGACGTAGAGGCTGCAGTAGCAGCATCCGTGCTCGGCTACGTCGGGGTCTCTGTAGTCGCAGGGGCAGATGATGTCGCGGTCCGTCTCGAAGTCTCCTGAGGCCATCCTGCATGGGCAGCTCGGGTAGCCGTATCTTTCCTCGTTGGTCTTCAGTCCCTCCAGGAGGATGTGGAGCAGCTTCTCGTCTGGTGTGAGGCGTATGCCCCTCGACTTGGCGTCCTGCTGCGCTCGTTTCTTCACGTCGTCTATGCTGATCATTGTGTGAGGGCCTCTTCTATGGCCTGTTTCTTGAAGCCCGAGATCAACTGTTCGTCGTCTACTATTATTATTGGGAAGGCGAGTGGAGCGTCTCTCTTCTTGAGCTCGGCGATTATCTCCTTCTGCTCGTCTTTGGTGATCTTGTCGACGTCCACGTACTCGTACGTCATTTCTTTGTCCTTGAGGAGCTCCTTGGTCTTCTTGCACCAGCCGCAGGTGCTCAGCGTATACAGGAATAGTTTTGGTTTCTTGTTTTTTCCATCTACTTTGACTGGGTTCATTGATCCACAACCAGTGATTTAAGTTGATTATCAGATGGAGGTCTATAAAGTAAATGGTCAGGCTAGGCTCTCGCTCCGCCATCTCTCCCGATTAACTGTGAATGTTTTTTATCGCCACGAGTCGAGTCTTTCTTGATTCGTATGGGTGGTAAGAAGGTTTACGACGGCTACAGGGCGTTCAGCTACCTTGAGCCGGGGTTCGACTACAAGGAGTTCAGGCTCACGGCGCATCCGCGGGTGGAGCCCTACCTTGTGCCTCTGAGCAGGGGGGAGGAGGAACGGTTCCAAGGGTTGATGGAGAAGACGGTGCTCGTCGATCTCCACGAGCACCCGGTGCTGTGGCCGGAGGACATGACCGAGGTTCCTGAGATGCACAGGCTGGGCCGGCACTTCACGGCGTACGAGGCGCTGAGCACGAGCCGCCTGGACTGTGTCTTCGACAACCTCATGGACGGCATGGCGTACGTGACGAGCTACAGCGGCTGGAAGTGGACCGACGTGGTCCACGACATAGGGATCAGGCTCAGCGACGTCGCCCACCAGGGCATGGTGACCCACTGCAGGACCGTGAAGGACATCAGGGACGCCCATGAGGGCGGTAGGATCGCGCTGGTTTTGGCGCTGGAGTCGGCTTCACCCATCGAGAACGAGCTGGACAGGATCGATGTCCTCTACGGGCTGGGGGTGAGGAGCATGGGCATCTGCTACAGTGAGAGCAACATGCTGGGCGGCGGCATGGGGGAGAGCAGCCAGGATCAGGGGCTCACGGACTTCGGGTACGACGCTGTTAAGCGGATGAACAAGCTGGGGATGCTCGTCGACGTGGGGCATACCACGGACAGGACGGCTCTGGAGACCGTGGAGGCGAGCGGCGACCCCATCATCAACAGCCACAGCGGCCCCGCGGCCATCGCCCAGGGCCACACCACGGGCGACGAGGTGCTCCACGCGCTGGCGGAGGGCGGCGGCCTCATAGGCGTGGGCGGCGCCGGCAGGGGGCTGCGTACGAGGAAGAACCCAGTTGGGTGCATCGAGAGCTACATGGAGTGTATCGAGTACTGTATCGAGTTGATGGGCGTCGACCACGTGGGCTGCGGCCCCGACACGCTGTACGGCGCCCACCAGGAGCTGTACGGCGTCTGGTTCCCGCTGAGGAGGGGGCACTACAGGAGACCCGGCGGCGAGGCTGTGGAGGCTTTCCCCGTGCCGGGGGGCGTGGTGGATCCGGGGTACGTCAAGGGTTTGGAGAACCCGAGCGAGTACGTGAACATTGCCCGCTGGATGATCGTGCATGGCTATAGCGACGGTGAGATCCAGAAGGTGGTGGGCCATAACGCGTTGAGGATGCTGGGGGAGGTCTGGGTCTAACCTTTTCTGTGGCGGGTTACTTGCTGTAAGCGTTTTTTGGGTGGTTACCTGCTTCTGGTCAGATCTGTTTTTTTTCGAGTTGGTGGCTGTGTCCTCCGTGGGTGGTGCTTTAGTTCGGTGTGAAGATGGAGTGACCTGTACCAGGTATAGGCGTTTGTGGGGTGTTTTTACCTGGTTTTCTGTCTGAGGGTTAGCTGGATTTTGAGGTGGGGGCCTTTGATGGTTTGCCCATAGATGTCTTCCTGGGTGGTGCCTGTTTCGATCTTGGTTATTGTCTGTATCTTGCATCTGAGGCTAGGTTTCTCGGGGTTCTCGGCGTTTTCGAGGATGAGGTATTTTTTAGCGTGTAGCTTGTTGGCGATGTAGTCGGTGTGTTGTACGGTGATGCTGGTTTTGGTTTTGGTGAGTATGGCCGTGTAGAGCTGGTCGTGTATCTTCTGGTGGGCGTTGGCGCTGGGTGGCATGGGGTGTACTCAC
>CAZCKR010000023.1:0-8316 GCA_964499305.1 uncultured Candidatus Bathyarchaeia archaeon
CGGGAACATACCGGGGCTAATAGCGAGTGGGCTTATCGAGGGCACCGCGTGGCAGATGCATGAACTAGTCTGGCAGCCATACATAATCAGCCTAGGCGGCAGCATGGCCATCATAGGCAGCATGCAGAGCCTCTATACTCTGGTCACCAACGGCCTCCAGTTCGTCACCGGGGAGCTCTGTGACAGCTGGGGCCGTAAAACAGTCATCAACGGCTACTACCTCGCAAGCATAGCGGGGCTTTTCATCAGCGTCTACGCCCGGGACTGGCGGTGGCTCATACCCGTCATAGTGCTGTACTCTATAGCGGACAGCCTGGGGGAGCCCAGCTTCTACCCCATTTTCGCCGAGTCGGTCGACGCCAAGAAGATCGGGTTATCCATCAGCCTCCTGAGCCTCACATGGTTCCTCCCCGGCCTCTACAGCAAGCTCTTCGCCGGCTACATAGGGGACAACGTCGGACTGGTCAACGTCATCAAACTCGTCCTAATAGGCGAGGTGGCTGCGACCCTGGTCTTCTTCTTCGGCGTCGAGGAGACCCTGAAGGAGAGGAGGCCCATGGACTGGGCTGTCGTCAAGAGCAACATCGTCGGGGTTTTAAAGCCCAGAGGCGATCTGCGTGACGTCTATCTTCTCTCCATCCTCGACAGGTTCAGCTGGGCCATGAACCGCGGCATCTTCGTCGCCATGCTGTACGAGTCTCTCGGCCTCAGCCTGCTACAGATCGGTGTCCTCATGACCGTCGCCACGGCCACCACCTCCCTCGCCCTGATCCCCGTCGGCAACCTCGTTGACCGCCACGGGTCACCCCTTTTCCTCAGGGTCTCTGTGCTCCTAGCCATCGCTAGCTTCGCGGGCTACGCCGTGTTCAGATCGTTCCCGGTGCTGCTCGTCCTCCAGGTGTTCAGGGGCCTAGCCATGGGGCTATGGGATCCCTCCTACAACAGCTTCCTGGCCAAGGCCGTTCCGGAGGGGGAGAGGGGCAGCCTCTACGGCAGCATCAACGGCCTGAGAGGCATCATTGTGTTTCCGGCTCCCCTCATCGGTGCATACCTCTTCGAGGGCTTCGGGCTCCGAGGCCCCTTCGCGGCGAGCATCGCGGTGAGCTGCCTCGCCTTGGTGATGGCTTCAAGACTAAAAAATGAATGAAATCTCGAGTCCCAAAAAAGTGGTTCTCCATAACAAAAAAGGAGGCTATATGACTTCCTCCATGCTCCCGGAGAGCCGTTCGAGGTAGACGAGGGTCTCCGGGCGGAGCTCGTCCTTCTTGGCTTCGAGGTACTCCTTGAGCCTCACGCCAAGCCGCACCGTCTCGTGTATCCCAGCGTCCTTGATTATACTGTCGATCTCCTCTTGACTTCTGTGCTTCACCGGCCAGTCGTCCGCGTTACAGAGGCGCACGGCCGCCACGGCGGCGTTGGCCACGCACTCGCGCATGGCGCGGAGGTTCGCCTTGTCCACGGTGTCGAACTTGGTGTGCCCGAAGCCCCTGCCTGCCCTCACCCGCGCCTCCTCGGGGTCCCCCATGGTGGCGGTGGGCACACCCTCCAGGAGGAAGGGCCAGTGGTCGCTGTACGGGCCGACGCGGCTCCAGAGGGGCAGGTCCACGCCTATGTCGGCTATGATCCCCTTGAAGAACGGGTCCAGCCCGGGCCAGCCGTGTACGCAGAAACCCTGACGGCCAGCGCGGCCCGCCGCGTCGAAGTTGAGCATGAACCTGATACTGGGCATCAATTCGGGGTGGTCCCCTACGTAGGCCCTGCTGCCGTGGAGCCCTATCTCCTCGGCGCCGAAGAGGATGAACCTCATGTTCCGCTTGAGGCTGCCCCGCTCCTTCGCCAAGATACGGGCTATCTCCATGACCACCGCGGCGCCCGTGGCGTCGTCCAGGGCCCCCACGGCTATGTCGTGGCCCTCGTAGTGGGCCCCGTAGACCACCCACTCGTCTGTGCCGCCTGAGCCTGGTAGGTCGGCTACCACGTTCCACGTGTCCACTTCTAGGTTCCTGCACTTGGTCTCAAGCCGCAGCCTTACTCGTCCCTTTCTTTCGAGTAGGCGGGCCAGGTACATGCCGTCCTCGTAGCTGACGCCTATCGCCGGCACTATGGGGCTGATGCCGCCTGTGGGCGGCCCGTAGGCCGGGTAGTGGTTCATGAATATCCAGCCGGCGGCGCCGGCCATGACGCTCCTCTGGTACTTCTCGCTGCGATGGAGGTACCGGACCATGCCCTCCGGGTTGCCGCTGTTAACCATGACGATCTTTCCTTCGATCATGTCCCGCATCTCCTCGTAGACGCCGAGGGGCCCGGGGCCCAGGTAGATGAGCTCGGCCTCCACTGTGCCCTCGCAGCTCATGGGCAGCGCGATGCAGTCGATCTTCTTCCGCTTGGGCTCAAGCATCTCCAGGCTGCTGCCGCCGCGTATCCAGCCCGGGAGGGTGAACTTCTCCAGGTGCACGTCCTCCAGGCCGTACTCCGTCAGCTTCTCCGCCATGTACTCGCAGCTCTCCAGGTCCTTCCCGCTGCCCGGCCACCTGCTGTCGTACTCGTCGCAGAGCGTCGTGACGGTCTCCATGGTCTCGGCGCTGCTGTAAGCCTCGCCCAGTATCCTCTTATCGAGTTCCAAGTATGGGTTAGACATAGCTATCGCTTATATCTAAATATGGAACAATAGAAATGGTTTGGGCTAGCCGGTCGGCTAGAACAGGTTTATCGCCACGTACAGGATGTACGGCACAAGCGCTATGATGAAAGCCTTCCCCCTGCCTATCTGGTAGTTCTCCGCCACGGCGTAGGTGATGTAGATGAGGGCCGCCAACCCGAACACCGTGAACAGGTTGGTGCCTATGACTGCCTTCAGGACGCTGTTCCCTATCTCCCTGTTTGCCACGAAGTAGCCTGCCAGCTGGCTGGACGACGATATGAACGAGTCCGCGAGCCTCAGCAGATAGTTCAGCACGTGGGGCGTCGCGGCGAAGCCGTGCATGGCGAAGAACCTCTTCATGTTTCCGCCGCCCCCCGTGAGCGTCGCCAAGCCGTGCATGAGCAGCGTGGACGCAGCGAACCCGACCAATATGCTGACGGCTACCCCTATGCCCGCGAACAGCCCCATGGTGCCGCCCAGCTGGGAGGCGTCCACGCCGGCCTGGCCGAGCTGAGGCGCCAGCACCTCCAACGGTATCTTGGACATGTACGTGGACGCCGACGCGGCGGCGAGCACCACCATCAAGACCACTATCAGGAGACCCCGGGTGAGGTCTCTCTCAGATATGTACTGGAAGGTCTCCTGGGGCCTCCTTAGCACCCCGGCGACCAGTTCAACGAACCCCTTTCTATCTTCACTCATGTCTCAAAGCCTCCACTGGGTTGAGGTTGGACGCCCTCCACGCCGGGTACAGCCCCGACAGTATGGACGTCGCCACGGCGAAGCCTACCACGAACAAACCCAGGCTCATGGACGGCTTCACCGTCAAATCGATAATGTTGCCTATGACTGAACCGAGCAGGAACCCGAAGGCGGCGCCCATGGCCCCGCCTACGAGCCCGGTCACCATGGCCTCGCTGAGGAACATGAAGAGCACGTCCCCGCTCTTGGCGCCCACAGCCTTCATGGTACCTATCTCCTTGGTCCTCTCCATGACTGAAACCGTCATGGTGTTTATAATCCCGACGCCCGCCACCAGCAGCGAGATGCCCGCTATTCCGCCGAGCACCGACTGGATGGTGCCCAGCACCGATCCCACCGTCTCCATGGCGGACTCCGAGGAAATCACCGTCACCCTGTCCCCGAGCCTGTCCTCTATCCCCTCGATGGCGGCGTCCACCTCGTCGATGGTCGCAGCCGTGGCCAACACGAAGTCGAACTCGCCTGCCACCTCGTAGAACTGCTGGGCCGTCTGCAGCGGCATCGATATGCTGTTGTCGAGGTTGAACCCGAAGCTGCTGCCCTGCCCCTCCAGGATGCCTATCACCCTCAGGGTGAGCTCCTTCTCGACTTCGTTCACGGTGGACATGATCTTGATCCTGTCCCCCAGGTCGATGACCGTCTCGTCAGCGTCTACGGGCTTCGCCACGTTGGCGCCTATGACCACGACCGCTGTGTCGCCGCGGACGAAGTTCCTGCCCTCCTCTATCACGGTGTTCTTGTTGATCTCGGCGTACTCCTCGGTGACGCCGTAGACGTCCGTGTAGAAGCTCCTTCCCTTGACGGTGAAGCTGCAGTACTTGTTGGCGATTATGGGCGTCGCCGCCTCCACCTTGGAGGTCCTCTCGATGATTTCCAGCTCCCTCCAGTCGAGGGTGTCAGCCACTATCCCCTGTCCCTGACGGACCTCGCCTGGGATGACTATTATGTTGGTGGGCCCGAAAACCTCCAGCTGCCCGGTGACGCTGTCGGTGAGCCCCTGGGTGACGGAGACGAGCCCCGTAACCGCCGTGCACCCGATAAGTATACCCACCAGGTTGAGCGCGAAACGGAACTTGCGCTCCCTCACCCCCTGCGTGGACATGAGGAGGATGTCGAGGGGGTTCACAGGCTCACTCTCACGGGCCTAGCCCTAGAAGCCTGCGTATCCAGACCCAGAACCCTGAGGGCGCTGCGTCTTGGCCCGGCTGATTGGTGTCGCCGCCGACGCTCATCGTGAACTCAAGCTGCTCCTCGTGCTCCCTGTTCAGGTGGTCCCTGTAGTCGATGCTGAGGGTCAGCGGGTGGTCGCCCTCCTCCGCGTCCTCGGCTACCTTGAGGTTTATGTCGAATGGGATGGGGCTGTCCGGGTCCACGGCGCCGATGTACTCCGTGCTGCCGGCCACCCGCCTGAATACGTCGTCCTCGACCAGGCTTATGCTCACGAAGTCCACGCTCTCCGTCCCTATTAGGAGGAGGTCTGCCTCAAGCTCCACGCTCTCGCCCCGTCTCACCGCCTCGGTGGGGGTGTCGATGAGCTCGAACTCTATGAGCCCTTCCACCATGACCGTCAGAGTCTCGGTGAGGCTCCCCGCGACTCCCCTGGAGTCCGTGTATGTTATGGTCGCCGTAACGGGGTACTGCCCGGCGGCGATGCCGCCCGACGCGAGTAGCTGGTAAGTCACGACGGCCGTGCCGCCGGCCTCCAGGTCTCCCAGGCTGCTCGTGGTGGGGCTCAGAGGCGACATCGACGTGACCGTCCCGAAGCTCAGCTTGCTGAGCAGCTCGTAGGCGTCCGCGCCGCTGCACTGGACCTCCAGCTGCACGTCGAAGGCGTCTCCCGGCCTCACGTTCTCCTGAACCACCTCCATGCGTTTCAGCGTGATGACGGTGGTTTTCGCGGCGGCCGCGGAGTCGACGTTCACCGGGAGGCTGAAGGACTGGTAGAACCTGCTGTCTTCGGCGTCCCTGTAGGACGCCGTGGCCGTCAACGTGTAGACTGTCAGGGGGGTGCCCTCCAGTATGCTCAGAACTGGCTCCACGGCGACCAGCTCTCCGACCTCTAACTCGTCGAGGTTTGTGCTAAGCCCGTCGACGACCGATATGTAGCCTGACGTTGAACTCAGCGTGAACTCCAAGTCGTAGAGCTTCTCGTCCCAGTTGTTGGTGAACATGTAGGTCAGCTGGTTCTCTGCCCCAGACTTTGCCCTCACGCTCCCCTGCCCTGTCGAGTACTTCACCTTGGGGACGTAGCCCTCGTCGACGATGAGGCCGATGGGCACAATGACAGTGGAGTCCTGAGCGGCGCCGAACCTTCTGTAGATCACTGTCAAGCTCAGGCTGTATGCGCCTAGCTCTACGTCCTGGCCCACGTATATGGTCGGCTCAAAGGTACTGGTCTTCCCCTTATCGATGGTGTTGAAAACCATGTGAGCCCCGCTGAGGATCGATAACCCCGGCTCGGTGGAGGTCAGGAAACACTCGGCATCGAACAGGTTATAGTCCCCCGTGTTCCTTAGGTTAATCTTTATGGTGTTCTCTTGGCCCGCGGTCAGGTAGATGTTGTCGGTGGACACCTGCAGTATGGCCGCGTCCGATGCTAGAGCTGTTGGAAACTGGATGGCTATTAGCATAGCCAGAGTCAATACGATTACGTTCTTTCTCTTCATCACATGATCAAATCCTTGAATTTTTTATCGCCCACTATGACGCCGTCCCGTAGCTGGATGAGGCGGTCCGTGTTCTGGGCCACCATGGCGTCGTGGGTGATGAGTATGAAGGTCTTGCCTTCCTCCTTGTTGAGGTCCCTGAGCAGATGCATTATCTCGTCCCCCGTGGTCGTGTCCAGGTTACCTGTGACCTCGTCGGCGAGGATGAGGTTCGGCTCGTTGGAGAGGGCCCTGGCGATGGCGACTCGCTGCTGCTCGCCTCCGCTGAGCTGGCTGGGCTTGTGGTCGGCCCTGTCGCCCAGCCCTACTATCTCCAGCAGGTGGAGCGCTCTCTTATGCCGTTCACTCCTCGAGACGCCTGCGATGGCCATGGGGAGCTCCACGTTGCCTTGGGCGTCCATCCTGGGGATGAGGTTGAAGAACTGGAAGATGAACCCGATCTCCCTGTTCCTGAGCCCCGCCACCTGGTTGTCGTTGAGCCCTGAGAGGTCGACGCCGTTTATGTAGACCTTGCCCGAGGTGGGCCTGTCGAGGGCTCCTATCATGTTGAGGAGGGTGCTCTTGCCGCTGCCGCTCGGGCCCATGATGGCCGTGAACTCGCCGGGCTCCACGGTGAAGCAGATGCCCTTGAGGACCTCCAGCGGCCTCCCGCCCTGTATGTACGTCTTCACGAGGTCAACGGTCTCGATCAGGTTGGTCACTGTGTCTCCTCCAGAAGCTTCTCGACGAGTTTCAGTCTATGTTCCGTCATATTCCGTACCTTATTAAGGAAACTCTTCTTCACGTCGGCGTCCAGGTTGCTGTGGAACTGGGTGAGCATCCTGTGGGTCATGTCCTCGTCTTTGTCGACGACTAGGCTCATTATTCTGAGGGCGCCCTGCTTCATCTCCTTGGACATCCATTTGAAGAGTACGGCGAGGTAGTTGACGGTGAAGCCGAGGGAGTCCGCGAAGTGCGTCTCCAACTCGGGGAAGAGCTCCCTCCCCTTCTCCGTTATGCTGTAGTACTCGGTTCCGTCCCTCTCCTCGGTCTCCACGAAGCCCTTCTTGGCGAGGCTCTTGAGGGCCGGGTAGACGGTGCCCGTCTTGGGCTCCCACACGCCGTCGAACTCGTCCTTCAGGGTCTTGAGCATCTCGTAGCCGTACTTGGGGCTGCCGTCGAGCTGTATCATGAGCAGCACCTGGAGTGGGCTCACGGGCATCCTGACCGGGGTCTTGCTACTTATACTCAGCGACATTGGGTTGACATCTACCTAGTAGGCTTCTTCTATCTTGGAAGCAGGTCTTCTTTTTAAAGGTGTCCCTGAATAGGTTTTAAACGGTTTTTCAAGTTTAATACAGAATTTGATCAGAATCTCTTGATGAGCTCACGCGTTGAGAGGTTCACAGGTCCTCCGCGGCGCGTTTCCTCACCCGACACGAATATAAATGGATGCGACACCCTCGATGATGGAGACCAGATGGGCGTCCTCATCTTCACCGACAACCCGAACACCGGCGAGACTCAGCTGGTCCGCCGAGAGCTGGTGGACAGGGGCATAGAAACCGACTACAAGGCGCCTTGGGACATATCGCTGCCTGACTACGACCCAGACTACGATCTGGTGTACGTTCCCAGCAACATGCTTCACAGGGGCACCACCTTCGAGCTGCTGCACAGGCTCCTGATACTGAGGAGGCTCGACTTGGACGCCGCCGTGATAAACCCCGTGGAGAGCATGCTCCACTACTCGAAGGAGCACCTCTCGCTGCAGCTCGGCATGCTGGGGCTGCCGCACCCCGAGACCATGGTAACTGAGAACGTCGAGAAGGCGTACGGGTTCGCCGAGAGGCTGCTGGGGGAAGGGCGGGAGGTCGTACTCAAGCCCATCTGCATGGCCAGGGGCGTCGGCGTCATGAAGCTCAGCAGGATACGGAGCCGCGAGGACCTCCTCCAGTTCCTGGTCTGGTACACCCGCAGCTACGGCGAGGGCGTGTTCTACCTGCAGGAGTTCATACCCAACCAGGGCTACGACATAAGGCTCTTCGTCATAGACGGCGAGGTGGTGGGCAGGGAGAAACGGTCGAACCCAGAGGACTTCAGGTACAACGTCGCCGTCGGGGCCTCGGCCGAGCCGTTCACAGACCCCGTTTACGACGAGCTGGCCGTGAAGGTCGCCGAAGCCGTGGGGCTGAAGATCACGGGCCTGGACATCCTGCCCCGGGACGACGGCGAGCCCTTCGTTCTGGAGGCCAACTGTTTCCCAGG
>CAZCKR010000023.1:8416-20230 GCA_964499305.1 uncultured Candidatus Bathyarchaeia archaeon
AGCTCGTTGTACTCGAGGAACCTCATGAAGCTCGGCATGCCTAGGATGACCAGGCTCGCCACGAGGAACACCTTGACTCTCCGCTGGTTAAGATACTTTTTCTCGATTCCGTTGCAGTACAGGATCAGGTTGTCGAAGAAGTTGGGCTCCTCCGGCGTCACCTGAAGTGTGTCCGACTCGATGAAGTCCATGAGCTCGACCGCGAGGCTTCTGAAGCCGGGGTTGCTGGTCTTATCCCGTATCCTTTGAAGCCTGAGGCGCATGTCCTCGTGCTCCTCCGGCTCTAGGCTGTGGTCGAGCACCTCGCCTAGGGTGTCCAGCACGGCGTAGAGCTCGCCCCTGGCGTCCAGCTTGGGCTCCCGGGAGAACTTCAGGTAGAGTAGCGCCGTCAACAGGAAGAACGCGTATATTATGGGGGCGGCGGCCGGGTAGAAGTAGTCGTTGGTCTGAGTGATGAACTTGCCCACCTCGTCTATGAACAGCCCTATCCCCACCCCGGAGAGCAGCGCGCTCCAGGTCAGGGCCCACTTGTTGGCGTACATGAGGGGCAGCAGGCTGGCCGCGAACAGGAACACCCCGCCGTAGAGCACGTGGGCGACGTGCAGCGTCTGGCTCCCGAGCTGAGGGTATCCCGTGAGTTCGAGGAACAGCCTGGTGAGGGACACGCTGGCTGCGAAGCTCAGTAACATCACTTGGAGGTACGCCTCGGCCCTCATCCTCTGGACCGGCTCCCAGATGCGGCTCACTATGTGGCTCATCAAACAAAGTTATCGCTAGAGTAATGATAAATGTGTTCTGATGTAGACAGTGGGGGAGCCGGGGTTTATCTAAGCTCGACCCTGTCCACGTCGACCAGGACGACGATGCAGGCGTTCACCATGACGACGCCGTGGGTCCTCGCCTCCTCGGCGGTATCCTCAGTGGGGAACTCCAGGCCCCCCTTCACCACGGTTATCCTTCTCCTGCCCTCGGGGAGCACGCTTAGAACGGCGTCGCGGTCCACGTTCTCCGGGTTCGGGGCGGCCACGGTGACGTCCACCATGAGGGCTTCCTCGAACTCCGAGAAGCTACCGAACTTGAAGAGGCCGCCGAGCCCCACCATGCTGCTATGGCTGATGGCGTCCTTCACCGCCCGCTGAGCGGCCTTGGTCTCGTCCCTGCCGTGGAGGTCTATGCCTGTCCCCACCTCCAGCAGGTATCTCCTATAATCCATATCAATCAAAGAGTTACGAGGACATCCGCTTTAAAGTCTATCGCGGCGGGGAACAGTTAAAAGCGTGTCTTCGGTCTTTCTTCAGAACCAGGTGAACTATAGCCGGGTGAGCCATGCATGAACCGATCTAGACAGCTAGCCACGGATAAGATCAAGGAGTTCCTGAGGGAAGACCTGGGCTACGGGGACATCACCTCGGAGGCCCTCATCCCCGTCGATCAGAGGGCCAGGGCGCGCCTGTTCTTCAGGGAGCCCGGGATAGCGTCGGGGCTCACGGAGGCGTCCATCGTCTTCGAGCTCCTGGGCTGCACCGTTGAGGTGCTCGCCGAGGACGGCGACGCCGTGGAACCGGGCCAGACCCTCTTGGAGGTGAAGGGCCCCGCGGCGGCGATGCTGTCAGGGGAGCGGACGGCGCTGAACATAGTAGGCAGGATGGCCGGGATAGCCACCACCACTGCAAGGATCGTTGACGAGGTGAACGAGGCTAGCCCCGGGACACGCGTGGCCGCGACACGTAAGACCCTGCCTGGGCTGCGGGACCTCGACAAGAGGGCCGTGGAGCACGGCGGCGGCGACACCCACAGGTTCAGGCTGGACGACTGTGTCCTCATAAAGGACAACCACCTGGAGCTGGTGCCGTCGGTCACGGAGGCGGTGCTCAGGGCCCGTGAGGCGGTGAGCTTCACCAAGAAGATCGAGGTCGAGGTGCGTAGCCTGGAGGAGGCCGAGGAGGCCGCCCTCGCAGGGGCGGACATAATAATGTTCGACAACATGGCTCCCCTGGAGATGCGTAGATGCCTCACCGAGCTGGAGGAGAGAGAGTTGAGGAAGGGCTTCATATACGAGGCTTCGGGCGGGATAACCCCCGAGAACGCGGCGGACTACGCCGCATCCGGCGTGGACGTCATCAGCCTGGGCGCCCTCACCCACAGCGTCAGGAGCCTCGACGTTAAGCTAGAGATAGAGATGATGTGATTGGGGCTCAACGAACTTCAGCGCAGCATACTCGAGCTCAAGGAGGAGAAGAACGCCGTCCTACTGGTCCACAACTACCAGATACCCGAGATACAGAAGATCGCGGACTACCTGGGCGACTCGCTGCAGCTCTGCAGGCTGGCCCAGCGCGTGGAGGACGCGGAGCTCATCGTCTTCTGCGGCGTGGACTTCATGGCGGAGATCGCGGCCGTACTCAACCCCGACAAGAAGGTGGTAATCCCGAGCCGAGAGGCGTGCTGCCCCATGGCCGCCATGCTCCCCATGGATGTACTCAGAGAAGCCAAGGAGAGGCACCCGGGGGCCCCGGTGGTGCTCTACGTGAACACCCTCGCCGAGGCCAAGGCGGAGGCGACGGTGGTCTGCACATCGTCGAACGCCGACAGGATAGTGGCGAAGCTGGGCGCCGACAAGGTTATCTTCGGCCCAGACAGGAACCTGGCCTACTACGTGGAGAGACGGGTGCCCGACGTTGAGCTTGTCGTGGTCCCCGACGACGGCTACTGCAGCGTCCACAGGTTCATGGGCGGCGGCGACGAAGCCATGGAGCTGAAGAGGCTGCACCCCGGCGCCGAAGTATGGGCCCACCCCGAGTGCGAGCCCGAGTTCCAGGACAGGGCCGACTACGTGTTGTCCACCGGCGGAATGGCGAGGCGTGCCGTGGAGTCAGACGCCACGGTCTTCATCGTGGGGACCGAGCAGGGCCTCATCGACAGGCTTAGCCGCGAGCACCCCCACAAGACCTTCCTGCCCGCGAAGAGATACTCCGAGTGCGCCGCCATGAAGCGCATCGACTTGGACAATCTCTACGAGGCGCTGCTCAAGGAGCAGCACGTGGTGACGGTGCCCGAGGAGATAGCAGACAAGGCACGGAGAGCCATCGAGCGCATGCTTCAGATGAGCTAGCAGATACCTTTTTCACGATCCTCGCTGCTTGGTTTTTCTCGGTGAAGCATGTCAGTGATAGAGTTCGAGGGGAAGAAGCCCAGGATACATCCCTCCGTGTTCCTGGCCCCCGGGTCTTGGGTCATCGGCGACGTCACCTTGGATGAGGACGTCAACGTCTGGACCAACGCCATCATCAGGGGCGACGACGATACGGTTAAGGTGGGCGCCCGCACAACGGTGCTGGAGGGCTGCCTCATCGAGGCCCCCACCGGGAACCCCGTCGAGATCGGTTCGGACGTCATCGTCAGCCACGGAGCCACGGTGCACGGCGCCAAGATAGAGAAGGGCTCAATAATAGGCATCGGCGCCATCGTCTTAGACAACGCTGTAATCGGTGAGCGCTCCATTGTCGGCTCCGGTGCGTTGGTATCACCTCGGGCCGAGATTCCGGCCAATCACTTGGCTCTCGGTGTCCCGGCGAAGCCCGTCAGGGAGTGCAGGGAAGCCGAGCACGAGTACATGCGTAAGGAGCATGAGAGGACCCTCAGCAAGGCCAAGGTCTACAAGACGATATACCAGGAGACCTAGCCCTAAACCGATCCAAAAAACGCTCCACGTGCTACCCTTCAATCCCAATCTCCAATGAGATCGTCTGACCCAATGTTTTGAAGAAAAGTACACAGTTCTCAACTCCTTTATCGATCTGATACAACTCATACGAACTGTTAGCCGGTACAATCAGTTCGGACCCCATTAGTTCCCAGTCTATTCTCCCACCGGGGTACTTTCCCTCAGGCTCAAACCAGAACTCCGCCTTATCAGGGTGCGCCACCTTTACGTCATACGGGTACTCGTTTACAAAGAGAGTCTCAATGGACTCGATGAGGCCCATCTGGTAATTGCTGTAAACAGGTCTTAACTCAATGTAGAATTTCTCTGAGCCCAACGTTTCCCACTTGGCTCCCGTGACATTAACCGTCTTCTTCATACCCATGCATTCAATTATGAATGGACCGGGGTAATCTAGTTTGAAGACTTGGTGGTCTATAGCATACCTTCCGTTAGCAAGTATCTTTATGTATGAACCTTGAGGGTATGGAACCGAAACTGCATATGTGCTGAACACTGGATCGTACCTGCTGCTCACGTTTATGTTATAGTTCGCGATGGGAAGAATCCAGACATCTTCAGCAGTCGGGTTTATTATGTACACGATGATGTCTATGGACTCCCCCAGCTCGTATTCCTCTTTATCGGTCTCAATAATCAACTGGACGGTCCTAAAATCCACAAGGTTTTCGGGCTCTGTCTCAATCTCCGGTTGAATACTCCTCAGCTTCATGATCATCAACCCTGATGAGATGATCAATGCAAAGATGATCAAGCCAAAATACTGGGTATTTTTGTCATGTTTGTATAAACCGGACACGGTGATATCCAATGAATGAAACCAGTTGAAGATATAAACCTACAGATTAGAACAAATGTTTAGAATAATTTACTGCACGCGCATCGCGTTCGAGAATCATCTTTGAACAAGATTTGTGAAACGCGCGTATTTGCTATGAGGAGTGTTCTCAAAATCCACATCCCCGATTTATACAATTATCTACCATGTCTACAAGAAGATATACGAAGGGTAGAGTCTACCCTCACTTGTTGTGCTTGAACGTGAACGCCGAGGGGCAGATATCGTTCAGCACACAGTTCGCGCAGTCAGGTTTCTTGGCGTTGCACACCCTTCTTCCATGCTCTATGAGCAGGTAGTTGGCTGCGAACCACTTCTCCCGGGGGATGAGCGCCATGAGGTCTCGCTCAACCTTGTCACGGTTCTTCTCCTCCGTGACCCCCAGCAGCCTACTCAGCCTGAGGACGTGGGTGTCCACGGCGATGCCCACCGTCTTGTTGAACGCCCCGGAGAGGACGATGTTCGCCGTCTTCCTGGCCACGCCCTTGAGCCTGGTGAGCTCCTCCATGGTGTCCGGCACCACGCCGCCGTACTCCTCGACGATGGTCTTGGCGGCGGACTGGATGGCCTCGGCCTTCCTGTTGAAGAACCCGCTGGACCTGATGTCCTCTACGAGCTCCTCCCTGGACGCGTACGCGTAGTCCGCGGCTATCCTGTACTTCTTGAAGAGGCTGGCGGTGACCTTGTTGATCTGCTCGTCCGTGCTCTGGGCGCTGAGTATGGTGGCCACGAGGAGATCCAGCGGCGTCGACCAGTTGAGCACCGTGCCGCTCACGTCGGGGTACGCCTCCTCCAGCCGCCTTATGATCTCCTCCGCGCGTATACGCTGCTCCATGACATGGAGTCGTGCGTGGCTCCATAAAAGCCTTGGAAGCCTTTAATTCCCGCCCATCTCATGCGTTTCTTGAGCGCCTTGTTCTGGAGAAGGAAGAATGATAAGCCGCGGGAAAGGCTTCCGCCGAGGCAGCGCTGGGTACCCAAGATACTGGGGTGGGGTGTGGAGCACCCCGGCATCGTCCGCACGCTCCCAGTTGTAGAGAAGACGGAGTGGAGCCTAGAGGTCTCCGGGGAGGTGGAGAACCCCCGGACGTTCACATGGGACGAGTTCATGGCGTTGCCACAGACCGAGTCAGTAAGCGACTTCCACTGCGTCGAGACCTGGAGCGTCAAGGACCAGCAGTGGGAGGGCGTCAGGTTCAAGGACCTCATGGAAGCGGTGAAGGCCACACGCGAAGCGAGGTATGTCTCCTTCGAGTGCTACGACGGCTACACCACGAGCCTACCCCTCGAAGAACTGAGAGGCGACGACATCGTGCTGGCGCATAGGCTGAACGGCGAGGACCTGCCCCAGCCTCTGGGCGGCCCCATGAGGCTCGTGGTGCCCCAAAAGTACGCCTACAAGTCGGCGATGTGGCTGAACAAGGTAGTATTCATGAAGAGGGACAAGCTCGGCTACTGGGAGTCAGGGATGTACAGCAACACCGCGGACCCGTGGCGTGACGACAGGTATCGGATGCGCTGATGTAACCGTTATATCCATACGCGCCAACTATTCACCGATTGTTCATGGAGTATGATTACTTAATCAAGAACGCCACCGTCGTGGAAGGCACCGGCAGGAAGTCCTACAAGGGAAGCCTGGCCGTAAAGGGCGACAAGATCGTGGAGACGGGCGACGTCAAAGGCGACGCCGCCGAGACCATCGACGCCAAGGGGCTCACCGCGGTCCCCGGCTTCATCGACGCCCACAGCCACGTGGACTGGGCGCTGCTCTGGTTCCCCAAGACGGAGAGCCACGTCATGCAGGGCATCACCACCTTCGTGGGCGGCCAGTGCGGCGGAAGCCCGGCGCCCCTCGGCGAGTACATACAGGTGCCGTGGCTTCTCCAGGATCATCTGGTGGACCTTGAGCCTTACAAGTACTACCCCAGGACGCCTTGGCACAAGCTGGAGCAGGTCAACGAGTGGATGAAGGAGATATACGGGTGGACCCTGGACTGGGAGACCATGGGGGGCTTCTTCGAGCGGGTGGAGAAGACGGGCATCAGCATCAACTACGCTCCGCTGCTCGGCCACGGCACCGTGCGCACCAAGGTCATGGGCCTCGACTACAAGCGTCACAGCACCAAGGAGGAACGGGAGGAGATGCACGAGCTCATCCACCAAGGCATGGAGGATGGGTGCATCGGCATGAGCGCCGGCCTCGACTACGACCCCGCCGTCTTCGCCGACCATGAGGAGATTGTGGAGGCCGTAGCGCAGATCAAGGAGTACGGCGGCGTCTACTGCCCCCACTGGAGGCGGACTGGGCGGAGGCGCGGCGTCGCTGCGGGCCACGTCGCCAACGAGAAGATCACGGCCCTCATGGAGTGCGTCGACGTCTATAAGCGGACCGGAGTGAGGCTCCACTTCGCCCACCTCAGCACCGGCTGGGAGATACACCCCACGGCGCCCCCTGAGCTGGAGGAGGCCAACCTCAAGGCGACCATAGACATGATCACCCGGGATAGCAAGGGCGAACTCGACGTCACGTGGGACGCCATACCGTTCCTCGTCCGCGGCGGATTCAGCGTCATGCCCTACCTCTGCGGCCTCCTGGAGCCCTGGCTCAGGGAGCTGGGCAGCCGCGAGGCCCTCGGCAAGTGGCTGGAGGTCCCGGACTTCAGGGAGGAGGTCCTTGACGCGATTAAGGCGGGCAAGTGGTTCATCAGGGTGGCCTATAACCCCAACACCAATCCCCGTTGGGCCGAGAACCTCACGGTCACCAGAAGCAAGGTGAAGGGCTTAGACGGTAAATCCGTCGCCCAGATCGCCGAGGAGAGGGGGAAGGACCCGTGGGAGACGTACTGCGACATCATCGTAGAGGACCCCGACACCAGGGGCGTCACGGGCACAATGAGCTTCAACCCGGCCTACCTCAGGTACTACACCCACCCCAAGGGCATGGTGGGCCTGGACACGCTGGTGCAGGACGAGAAGTACCAGGAGAAGAACCCGCCGTGGAGCCTCCCGGGCATCAACACCTTCGCCGCGTTCCCCCTCTTCTACAAGACCTTGGTGAACGAGCGTAAGGTCTTCACCCTCGAGGAGGCTGTGCAGAAGACCAGCGTCATGGGGGCCCGCGTCCACAACCTGGATGGGAGAGGCACCATAGACCCGGGGAGCTACGCCGACATCGTGCTCATGGATCTGCCTAACCTCAAGATTGAGGCAAACGAGATCGAGCCGAGGAGGTACCCGGAGGGCGTCAGGTATGTGTTCGTTAACGGAGTCTCCGTCGTAGAGGAGGGCAGACACACGGGCGCCACCCCCGGCAGGGTGCTTAAACGAGCATAAAACCCTTTTTTTATTCATTTTTATGTGAATAATGACTGTATTTACCGGAGTATTCTCGTACATTCGCTCAGGGAAAATCCTTTTAACCTTTTGTTCTGCTTATCTTACGCACCAGCGTAAAAACTAGCAAATGAGGAGTCAAAATGGAGAGATCTAACACCGTTTTCATCGGAAGGAAGCCTGTCCTCAACTACGTACTGGCGTGTATGACCTTGTTCAAGAGCGGCCACGGGGAGATCATCGTGAAGGCGAGGGGCCGAAGCATCAGCCACGCGGTCGACGTCGTGGAGGTCCTCAGGAACAGGTTCATGCCCAACGCGGAGGTAGTGAAGATCGAGATCGGCACCGATAGGATCGAGACCGATGACAGGGGTCCCACAAACGTAAGCACAATTGGCATACACGTCAAGGCTTAGGTGGAACGGGCAGATCATCCACGTTGACCCCTCCGACGCGCCGGAGGACCCATCAACGTGCAAATACAGCTATGCGAGTTCTGTCTAAAGAGCGGGATGCTCTGCTCGAAGTGCCAGCGTAAGGTGGAGTCAGGCGAAGTAAGCGAAAAGTATATGGAAGTAGCCAAGACGCTGCTGGAGATGGAGAACCAGAACCAGTTCCTCCAGAAGGTGAGGCTCGACAACGTATTAGACGCGGGCGGCTTCCTCGTCCTCGTGGTAGGAAAAGGGGACGCGGCGAAGTTCAACGCCGAGCCGAGGCTCACCAGGGATCTCGGGAACAGGTTTAACAAGCGCGTACTGGTCATCGAGTCCGGGACAAAGGACAGGCAGTTCCTCGAGGAGCTGTTCGCCAAACAGCACATCGTGACCATAAACATAATCTGGCTGCCTGACGGGAGCACCGAGACCCGGGTCGTGCTACAGGGCCGGGGGTCGAGGCGATTGAGCAAGAAGCGGCTGCATGCGCTGACGTCCGTCGCGAAGAGCGTCCGTAAAATGGATCTACGCGTCGAGTACGCCTACTAACCGCCAAACTTTTTATACCCTACTATTGTTCCTAGCCTCGTAAACACTGGAAGCCATGGAGATGTTTGAACGCACCTACATCGAGGAGTCCAGGCACCGCGTAGGCGAGAGGATCACCCTCGCCGGGTGGGTGAGCCGGACCAGGGACCTTAAGAAGATACGTTTCATCGTCCTCAGGGACAGGACGGGGGAGATCCAGGTGGTGGTCAAGCCGGACACCCCGGAGATGTTCAACCTGAGCCTCGGCCGCGAGGACGTGCTGTCTGTTTCCGGGAAGGCGGTCGTGAGCGACGTTGCGAAGGCGGGCGTCGAGTTCCTTCCAGACGGCATCGAGGTCATCAACAGGTCCCAGCAGCCGCTGCCGGTGGACATTCTTGAGAACAAGAAGAGTGACCTGGATACGCGGCTCAACTGGAGGTTCCTGGACTTCCGCAGCCCCACCACCAACGCCATTTTCAGGGTGCAGAACGCGCTGATTACGGGCTTCAGGGAGTACCTCACGGACGACGGCTACATGGAGTTCCAGCCGCCTTGCATCATCGGCAGCGCCTCCGAGGGCGGCGCCGACCTCTTCGCCATCCCCTACTTCGAGAAGACGGCCTACCTGGCTCAGAGCCCCCAGCTGTACAAGCAGATGTGCGCCATGAGCTTCGAGAAGGTCTTCACCATCACCCCGATTTGGCGCGCCGAGAAGTTCAACACGCCGACGCACCTCAACGAGATCAGGCAGATGGACATAGAGCAAGCGTTCGCCGACGACGAGACCGTGATGACGGTGCTGGAGAAGACCCTGGTCCACATGCTGAAGGAGGCGAAGGAAAAGACCGCCGACCAGCTGGAGCTTCTGGAGCGGGAGCTGACCATACCGAAGACGCCGTTCAGACGGGTCACCTACACGAAGGCCATCGAGATGCTTCAGGGCGCCGGCGAGACCATACTCTGGGGGGACGACTTCACCAAGACCCAGGAGGCTCTCCTCACGGAGCTAGTCGGGGACGAGGCGTTCTTCCTGAAGGACTGGCCCGGCGAGCAGAAGACGTTCTACGCCATGCCCTACGACAAGGAGGACGAGAGGGACGCCAGGTACCTGGAGGAGACATACGGCTCCGCCGAGATCGGCGACAGGGTGGTAAGGGCTTTCGACTGCCTCTACGGCGGCATCGAGATAAGCAGCGGCACCATGCGCATCCATCTGCCTGAGTTGCTTAAGGAGCGCATAAGGTACAAGGGCCTGAACCCCGACAACTTCGAGTACTACGTGGGGGCTTTCAGGTACGGCGCGCCGCCCCACGCCGGGTGGAGCATCGGGATGGAGCGGATAACCATGACGGTGACGGGGCAGAGCAACATCAGGGAGTGCTGCATGTTTCCCCGTGACCGTGACAGGCTGGTGCCTTAGCGTTGGCGCGTCCCCACGACTACAAGATGGTCGTAGTGGTTCGCACCGACCTCGGCATGAGCGTCGGCAAGATGGTGGCCCAGGCTTGCCACGCCGCGGTCTCGGCCAGCGAGTTGTCCAAGAAGACGAGGACTAAGCACTGGCGCAGGTGGATGGACACGGGGGGCAAGAAGGTGGCTCTGGAGGCGGAGAGCCTTGAGGAGCTGGAGGCGTTGGCGCGTCGAGCCGAGGAGCTGGACATCACCAACGTGTTGATACAGGACGCTGGGCACACGGAGGTTCCGCCTGGGACCGTCACGTGTCTCGGCCTCGGGCCGGATCAGACCATGAAGATCGATAGTGTCACCGGCGATCTACCGCTCTTGAAGTAGCTTGCATGGTGGCTTGTTCCTAGTTAGTAGGAATAAGCGGTTTTTTAGGCATGATCGGGGGCTTTTCTGGGAGTTATGTCAGGTTACCTGTCATAACAGAAAAAAAATTTCTGGGTCAGGGTTGATGTTCTTAGTTACATGGAATAACTGAATTTCAATAATCGCTTAGAGCATGTTTGAATTAGTCATATTTTATTTCATCCACCTAGGAAAAAAGTCCATATTTGAGTCATTTAGGTAAAAATCTTATTCTCCTCATTTGCCTTCCAATTTTTATAAATCCACGTCAGAGATGAGGCAATCAATATGATACCAATGTTTTCAATTAGAAAAGTATTGAGGGTTATGTGATACTGAGTAATAGAATATCCTCCGGTTGGAGCATCAACATTAATTACTGTCTTTGTCCCATTCTCTATAGTTCTTACAGAGTATCCTGTGAGTAAAACTCCAAGTATTAATAATAATACAGTTACAAGCTTAGAATTGCGCTCTCCCTTCCCCAATTATCCTCAATCCTCTTTTAACATCTCAACCAAATGTAAATTTAATACTACGTTTTAGAACACAATTATTTTAGTCAAGGTTTCTTAAAAAAATTCAAGCTTATTATAGAGAATAATAAATATCACAGAATTCTTGTTATATCGAGAAATTAAATATCCGTGTTACATGGAATAATTGAATTTCAATATTCGCCTATAGAAGGTTTGAATTAGTCATATATTTATCAAGTCGTTAGATTCAAAAAAAGTAATGTTCAAACCCAACTCCTCTATAGAATGCGCGGCGAGTGAAACCTAAACAAGATGTATTGTGGATATAATTATAGATTCTAGTATGGGTTTGTTCTATGACCATAAAACTCAACATGATCAATGACACGATATTTGTGGGGATAAACAATACAGACGTTTGATTTTGAGTACTGGTCCAGCCTAGACTCACGATACATAATCCTAACAATAGAGGCAGAATCACAAACAGAAGCCGTAAAAGAATTCAAGAACAGACACCCACATAAAAAATACAGACTATTAGACCCGCTAGACGAGTAATCAATAGAACAACCCAACGGTTAAAGTGAGATAAAATTATGGATAAAAAAGGGAACATTCGGAAGATATATGTCTCCACATGTTGTAAGTTTCGAACCCCACCCC
>CAZCKR010000024.1:0-19987 GCA_964499305.1 uncultured Candidatus Bathyarchaeia archaeon
GTATGCCTGAACCCATCTACTGAAGGCAGCGTCTCGGAACAGCTCGTCCAAGATTCTCCTTTTCTCCACCAACGAGTCGTCTATGTGCAGGGTGAGGTATCGAATCAGCTTCTCGCATCCTGAGTGATGTAGGCTCAGCCTCATTATGTTTTCTGAGAAACGTCTACAGTCTTTAATGTTTCAGTTATGGCTCGGTCTTAGTCACGGTGATATTTGGACAGGATTATAGACTCACCTGAATCAGTTTACGTCGCAAAACCAAAGACTGGAACTCATTGCTTTGCTCTAAGGATGGCTATCTGCCCGAGGTGGTGTACGTCATGGTATGCTGCCTGGAAGAACATCTGCAGATAGATGTACGGGTAGTGACCCCGGGGACGCCTTCGTGATAGTCATCTTCTCAAGAAATTAGGGAGGAGTTTTTTGAACTCATTTTGTTCTCTTAATAAGGTATTTTGGGTACGCATCTATCGTTTCTCTGTAAATATTTTCGAGGTCTACGTCATAGGTTTCCGCTATCAGCAGCACGTCGTACAATAGGTCAGATAGCTCTTTTCCGAGCATCTTGTGGGTCTTGGGCTTGTCGGGCGGCTTGAAGCCTTCCAGACCCATTATCACAGAGGCAACTTCGCCGGCTTCCTCCAACATCTTTGTAGCCAGCGTGAAAGGGGTCCAGTTTTTGTTCAATATCTTGTTTATTTCTGTGAACTGGTTGTAAGAATATCTTTGGGCTTCACTTATCTTCAATTCGATCATGTAATTGTAACTGCTTAATGTTCATATGTTCTCTCATTTACTTAGAGTAGCTCTTATTCTACAGTGTGGCTAATTTTTACTTAATTTTTTATATTAATTGCCCGTATCATAGTGAGTTGAATCAAGATACGTTAGTTTGAAGAAACACGGGTATACTGGTAGCGTCGTGCTTCGCCTTTAACCTAGTTTTGAGCCTCGTCCATGGCACGCCGCCCGTAATCAATATGTGGATGCACCAGAATAGCACCATCGATTATAGCGTACTCAAGCCGGTTCTCGGAGCCGCCCCCATCATAATTCATATCATCGCGATCCTGGTGGGCTTCAGCATCGGTAGAACCGGGAGCGTAGATCAGGTTTACGGTAGATACGTGGCGGGTTTAATAATGGGCGGCTTGGCCGCCGGCGCCACTCTAGGCCTCGCCTACATTCTTGTGCAGGACGACGTTGTGAAGATAATCATGGAGGTCGGCGCAATCTACAGTGTGACCGGTCTCCTAGGTTTGGCTGGCTACTTCTTCTCGGGGATCGCATTAGCCTGGTTCCACATGGGCATCGTATCAAGGCCTGCCTTGGTGACTGGGCTGGCCAAGGGCGTGGGGCTGTATCAGTTGTGGAGAATCATGAGGGCCGCCGTCATCAAGATAGTGTGGCTGAGGACGAGAAATATCGGAAGGCCGAGTGAACTGATGGCATATGCATCTATGCTGTCTCTGATCGACATCCCACTGTCTGTGATCTACCTGTACTTCTTGTATCGGGCCGGGGCCCGCATCGAAATAAAGGAGAAGTATCTGGACGCGGTCTACTCGCTTCTCGTCCTGGATGTGACTGGCGCCGTCATCGTGACCCTGGTGAGCCATATAGGGTATGATCTAAACCTATTAGATATCCTGCTGACCGTGGCGTCACGTATAATGGCATCAGGGCTGGGCGTCTTCGGCGCCCGTTTCGCCCTGATCTCATACGGGTATTTCAGAGCCAGGCCTGAACCCATTAAAATGGCGGTAGAGGCTTCGGCCTCATTGACTCTTCTTCACCTGCACCATCAGCCTTTCTCCGCTCATCAGCCGGGCCTCAGTGAACCGTGCCCCCTCCAGCAGCCCCACGATCTGGCAGTAGGTGAAGGCTCTCAGGGCTCCCGAGTCGGTCACCCTCTGGGCTGAGCCATCCTTCTTCTTCACTGTGGCCCGAGATAGAATATTTTTTTTAAATGTAATTGAATATTATGAGTAAAAAATATTACACAGAATCATCTGAGAAAAACATGAAGCCGATCGACTGGGATAAACACTGGGAGGAAAAAGAAGAGCCACAGGATGCACAGGCCTTCGCAGAGAAGATGGCGCAACGGATAATCGCTTTCATTGAAGGCAAAAAGATCAGTTCAGTGGCAGACTACGGATGCGGCCCAGCCTCCATGCTGTTTTGCCTCGCCGAAAAGCTACCTCAAATCCGCTTCCACGGATACGATGCATCAGACTCCATCATAAAGAAAAACAAGGAAAAAGCCAATATACTTAACCTAGTAAACCTAGGCTTCACGACAGACGTGCTCCCAGACCCACGTTCTGACATCAAACACGATCTCATAACATGCTTCTCGACCCTTCACTACATAAGCGACATACGGGAAGCCATCAAAGACCTGTACGGCATGGTCAACCATGGAGGCTGGCTGATGTTCAACTACCCAAGCAGATTGACGAGAAGCCAGATGAGGAAAGAGATAGCGCCAGATGACGAATATATGAACCGCCGGTTCCAGCTTGTACTAGAAGGAGAAAACCTGTTATCGATGAGCCAGATCGAAAAGATACTGGGACAAAAACCAGAGAAATTCTACTCCTCCGAACGATACAACATCTATGTTAAGATCCCAAAACCATAACATCACACACCTTAAACCCTCAACTGACGATCATAGCCCATGGTTTCCAAGTCAGCGTTGATGATCTGGGGCGGCTGGCCGGGCCACGAGCCCAAACAGTGCGTCGACGTCTTCGCCCCCTGGCTTGAGAGCCAAGGATACACGGTAGAGGTGTCCGACACCCTGGACGCCTATCTCGACACGGGAAAGCTCAGCAAGCTGAGCCTCATCGTCCCAGTCTGGACCCAGGGCACCATCACCCGTGAGCAGGAGAAGGGGCTGCTGGACGCCGTGAAGGGCGGCGTCGGAGTAGCGGGTTGGCACGGCGGCATGGGCGATGCTTTCCGCGACAACGTCGAGTACCAGTTCATGGTCGGCGGCCAGTGGGTCGCCCACCCCGGAGGCGTCATCGACTACACCGTCAACATCACCGACCACCGGGACCCAGTCACTGCCGGCCTGAGCGACTTCAGGATGCACAGCGAGCAGTACTACATGCACGTAGACCCCCACGTCAAGGTCCTCGCCGCCACAACGTTCACAGGGGAACACGCGCCATGGATCGAAGGAGCAACCGTCCCAGTCGCCTGGAAGAAGATGTACGGCAAGGGCAAGGTCTTCTACACCAGCCTCGGCCACGTCGCGGCCGACTTCGACGCCCCCGAAGCCAAGACCATAATCCAGAGAGGCATGCTCTGGGCGTCCAGGTGAAGACGGTGGAGCCAGTCAGGGTCGGCCTCGTAGGCTGCGGCTACATAAGCGGCATCTACCTTGAGAACAGCAGGCTCCTAAAAAGCTTTGACGTCGTCGCCTGCACCGACCTCATAAGGGAGAGGGCCGAGGCAAGAGCCGAGGAGTACGGCGTCCCCAGGGTCTGCTCGCCGGACGAGATTTACGGCGACCCCGAGATCGAGATGATACTCAACCTCACCACCCCCGACGCCCACTACGAGGTGGCCCTGAAGGCCATCGACGCGGGCAAGTCGGTGTACAACGAGAAGCCCCTCGCAGTCGAGCTAGAAGACGGCAAGAAGCTCATCGACGCAGCCGAGGACGCCGGCGTCCTCATCGGCGGGGCCCCCGACACCTTCATGGGCGGAGGCATCCAGACCTGCAGGAAACTCATCGACGACGACATGATAGGGGAGCCCATCGCCTCCACCGCCTTCATGATGTGCCACGGCCACGAGAGCTGGCACCCAGACCCCGAGTTCTACTACGGGCGCGGCGGCGGACCCATGCTGGACATGGGGCCCTACTACCTGACAGCCCTCGTCAACCTAGTGGGCCCCATGAGACGCGTATGCGCCGCGGCGCGGATCACGTTCCCCAAGCGGGTCATCACCAGCCAGCCCAAGCACGGCACCGAGATCACGGTCGAGGTGCCCACCCACGTCGCAGGCATCACCGAGCACATGAACGGCGCCATAGGGACCATCATAACCAGCTTCGACGTATGGGGAGCCCAGCTACCCAAGATCGAGGTCTACGGCACCAAAGGCAGCCTCAGCGTCCCAGACCCCAACACCTTCGGCGGCCCCATCAAACTCCTGCGCATGGATGAGAAGGAGTGGGAGGACGTGCCCCTGAGCCACGGGTACACCGAGAACAGTAGAGGGCTCGGCGTAGCAGACATGGCCTACGCGTTGAGAAGCGGCAGACCCCACCGGGCCAGCGGAGAGCTGACGTACCACGTCCTGGAGACGATGCACGCCTTCTACACGGCGTCGGAGAAGAAGAGGGCTGTGACCCTCAGGAGCAGGTGCGGCAAACCGGCGCCGCTGCCCCTCGGGTTAAAGCATGGGTACCTAGACCCATAGCAGCCTATTTGTGGAGTTTCCAGGCCGGGAGAACCGCCAGCCCGTTCTCGGTCAGCACCCTGGCGGTCCTGTTCAAGGAGTCATGCTTGTCCAGGTAGTTCCGCGTCAACGCAGGCATCAACCCCTGGGCCTCGATCTGCTCCTTCGGCATGAAGTATTCCAAGATGTCCGACGGGTGCTCACGGGTCTCCTCGACGCTGGGAACACCGCCCTCGTGCTTCGCGCTGATGTTGGCCACCCTTGCCGCGATCTCCACCAGCTCGTCCAGCCTGTCGTAGGGCTGCCTGACGATGCTCTTATAGGTCTCGGTGATGTGGTGCTCCAGCCGGGTCCCTCCCAGCCCCAGGGAGTCCCTGATGTACCCGGACTGCTCCAGCGTCCAGTTGTCCACCGAGTTGGAGAGGTTGAACCCGATGAGCGGCGTCGACCCGTCCTCCCTGCTGAACATCTTGGCGCCGATGAGCGTCCAGAGCGCCGCGTAGGGGTTGTCGTTCCCCATATAGACGCTGATCTTGAACCTTATGTCGACACCCATCTTGTAGAGGAGGTAGCCGAGGGTCACCGTCCCCGGGTTCACGTTCAACACCTCGGACACGCCGTACTCCGTGTAGTAGTGCAGAAGCTCGTCCGACCACCTCAACGCGTACCTGTTCGGCACCCCCACGCCGCCGAAGTAGCCCGTGATGGTCTCTGGGCCGCCCAGATGCACGTTTATCGGCGCCCCGTCGGGCCCCGGCAGGGTGCCCTTGTTGTCCAGCGTCTGCACGTAAGTGGCGCCTATGATCTTGGTGGCCGCCGTGAACGCGTCGATGTCCCCGTCCTCGACCTGCTCCCTCATCGACCTGACCCGGATGTACCGGGCTGGCATAAGGTCCCCGTCGGCTATGGCCTTCCTCGCCTCCTCCACCATGAAGGGGAAGAAGTTGCAGGCGCTGATCTCCAGCGTCACGGCCAGCGACTCGTCGAACTCCACGGAGCCGGCCCTGTCGCCGAGGACCTTCCCCCTGTACTCGTCGATGCCTATGAAGGCCCCGTCGTCCCTCCGGTCCTGAAGCCATTTCAGATCCTCCAGGAACGCAGGGTTACTGTCCTCGAGGCGGATCATCAGGTTCTCGATCCGACTCGTCTCCTTGGCCTTCCGGTTGATCTCCTTGACGCCGCCGTGCTTCTCGACGACGTCGACCAGGCCGTCCACGATGGGGTTGCCTTCTTTCAAGAGAAACTGGTTTATCTCCTCGATCCTCTGAGGAGAAATCCTTAATCTCCTTCTGAGGTCATCCAACGATAGTCCTCCAGAACGGTTTAGACTTCTCCCCCAAGTATATAAAAATTCTCAGAGGAATTTTATTGATGATGAGTGATCTTAAACCACCTTAGCGTTGCTGCGATATATCATGCAGTTCTCACTTTAACACATGAAAAAACCTATCTGTAATCCATTTTCTTTTAATTGAAAAACCTATGTGTTCAAACACTAGGTGGAACTTTGATTATCCTCGTAACAAAAATATCATTCAAAATCTCCCCTGATGAATATAGAACTCTTAGTTACAAGGTGGCTCAAGAACTCGATGACAAAGAGATGTACAAATGGAAGATCTGGGGCATCGATGAAGTAAACAGCGTCGGCTTGACCATTTACTGCCTCGAAGACCATGAGCAAGCTGACAAAGTAGCTGAGTACCTCAACACTATGGCGTTGATATACCACTCTATACTACACGGGGTCACCATCGAGCGATACGAGATCTTGGAGGATGCAACGCGGCTTAACTATGGACCCATCGACTCCTCAGACGTGAGAGTCGAGCAGCCTAATATAGATTAATGCTCCACAATCCCTACTATTTTACTCCTGATCAACTGATCCATGACATGGATCGAGTCACTGTTCTATGCCTGTCTTTACGCCTACGTATCATTTGGCTTCGGCTACTTCTTCAAACAGATAAAAACCGTGTACTTTCCCCAACGATAACGATTGTTTAGAGGATCGTGGCGAGGTTAAGCGTCCCTATTGCCATGAATACGGGTAAGAACGTGAAGTACGCGTATGTAACTTTCCTCGTCCTTTTAGCCATGGCTTCGTCATATCCTTTGTATAGCCCAACTATTTCCCTCACCAAGATTACGCTGAAGAGGGTAACTGCGACAGGAAGCACGAGGTTGAATCCAATAATGCTGTAGCCTATGATTGAGGCTATAAGGACGAGCGAGACGGACACCACCATCATGTGCACTTTCTGTGTCCAATTCAGTGCCATCGCCAACGTCTTCATTCCGAAGGCCCTGTCCTCCTCTATGTCGAACGAATCAGCTAACCCAGGTAGCACGAAAAACATGAAAGCCGCTTGTATTACAGCAGCATAGACTAATGATTCAGGAAGAGTACCGCTCGCAGCATTTCCCCCAAGGAGCGTCGCCCATGATGGACCCGTTGAAGTGATTAACGTTTTGACGATGAACATTCTCTTGAAGCGGACAGCTGGGAAGGAGTACAAAGCAAACAGCACGACGAACGTGAGTCCGATTATGAACGTCGTCATACTAATAACATATGACAACGTTAACCCTGTCCCTACGAGAACATAGATGAAGTTCATGGCATGTGAGACTGGAACGACTCCCGATGCTATGGGTCGTCCCTGTTTTTCCTTGTTAGGCGATGCAGCATCCATCTTCCTATCCACAACGTCGTTATACAGGTAAACGGATACGGCGATACACATGCTAGCACCCATAGCAAGTAGGGTAGGCACCATAGGTGGTAGCCCTCTACCCGCGATTATCGTGCCGATGGCCGCTGTCCAAGAAAAAATAAAGGCCATACTTTTCCTTGATAAGAACAATAGCTTCGCTGAGTTCATAAAACTAAATGAATTATCACCACTCATTCCCTCGCCCCCCTATGCTTCTATTTATAAAAGTTTAATATAGATTTAAGGTATATGTTTTAGATCTATTGTTCAGATAAATCATTATATATATAAAAACTGGGTAAAAAAATGTGTATATTGATGTTATGATGCATAAATACAGCTATCTTTCAACCGAAAGTAAATCCCTTATATTTAAAAAGATCATGTTAAACATGTTATTCATTCTTAGAAAAAATTAAATGATCTTGATAACTATTACAACTCATAGTTATTTAAAAAATATTTAAATCCATCAATAATGCAAGGAAAAAGTCCTTGTGGATCTACATGATATTAATTTTTCATGTTATATGCATCTTTTCTACTGTTTGGGCGGAACCCTCTGATTTCACTTGGTTATCGATGATAAGATCTCTCTCCAAGTTACCTATTATTCGATTCACTTCGTCGATCGACTGCTCAACACCCTGTAGATCGATGAGGTTGGAGTTATCCAGTGACTTGATCCTAGATAGGTAGTCCTCGATTTTCTTCATATTTGATGAAAGTTCATCGTTTATCTTCTCTAATCTTAAAGGATCGATCTGCTTGTTTCCGAGAATCATCTGTTCAAGTCTTTCAGAGTAAAGCCTTCTCTCTTCTTCTATTCTCTTTCTTTCAGTAATGTCTCTGAAAATAAGTTGAACGACGTGTTTCTCATCCTCGATTTCGATTATGCTCGGGTGAGCTTCGATCCATATAGGATCGGCATAATTGTCGTTCAACATTAACTCGAAGGGCTTTGCCTTTACACTGTTTCTTATATTCAAGTTCAAGACGTTATGAAACTCAGAGGTCTCCCCATCGCTAATGTTGAATACGGTGTTAAAATGTTGACCGATCACGTCTTCTCGATCAAGCTCTGTGTATTTTAACGCAGCTCCATTAATTGACATGACTGCACCTGTGGAATCAATCTGTAGAATGCCGTCGGGTGCGTTGTTGAACAAGTTCTCAAACTCTCTCTCTCGTTTCTTCATGTCAGTAATGTCTCTTGTGATCATGAGAATCTCTTTTCTTCCGCTTATCTCAATGACCGATATGTGTGCAACGCCTAGAGCCGGGGTTCCATCCTTTTTTATCCAATGGAACTCCATGGGTGGGGGTATATTTCCTTTAATGATTGACGCAAACGTCTGTATGTGTTTAAAGAGATCCTTTCGTCTGATGGTGCCTATCGCGGTCATGTGGCGTCCGACGATCTCATCCTGTGAGAAACCAGTGAGTTTAAGGAAAGCATCGTTAGCGAACATCGCATAACCTAGAGGGTTTAAGCTCATTATGCCATCGGGAACAAGGTTAACGAGTGTTCTAAACCTCTCTTGGCTGATTTCTTTATCTAGCTCAAGCTTCTTCTTCTCTGTAACGTCCCTCGCGAAACAAAGTATCGCTCTCTGCCCGTTATAGGTGATTGGGCTAGTTGATATCTCGATATGAAGCTTATCCTTCTTTTTAGTATTGATTTGATATTTATGGAAACCTGTATCAAGCATATGGGGATCTGGTTCGTCTCTATCTCCGAAGACAAATGGATTTGTGCCAATAATATTCTCCAATCGATCTACTCTCAATAAATCAAGTGTTGCCTGGTTTGCGAAGACTATTCGACCATCTATGAAGATACTTAACGCGTCTCTAGTCTGCTCGACAACTGTCTTGTAGAGAGTCTCGGTTCGTCTCTTTTCAACTACTTGGCGGATCCTTTTAGCAAGCACCTGATAGTGGCTAGGGTCCATTTCCTTACGCATGTAATCGTCGATACCCACGCTGAAGGCCGAGGCTGCGATTTCCTCGCTCCCCTGCCCAGTGTATATTATTATGGGAGTGTCAAACTGGGTCCTGATCAAGTCCGCCAGCTCGATGCCATTAATAGATGGCATCTGAAAATCGGTGACAACGCAGTCGTAGTTGCACTCCTTCAGGCAGTCAATTACTTCGTTTGGGTCGTTCACCGAATCCACATGGAAGCTGTCATCGTTCGCGGGTAGGAAATACTTTAAAAACTCGCTCTGGTTAACGTCGTCGTCGACATGAAGTATCCTAATCTCATCTGAAGGATCGACGACGACGCTACGGGCCACAGTGCTTCGGGTGACTGGACAAGTATTATATATAAAGCAATTATTGAGTGAAACTACTAAAGCAGAATACTAATCATTTTTCTAGTTTACAACTCGATATAAACCAGATTCACATGAAAAATTCTTACTTTTATTCGCCGAAATGGCAGATTATTCCGTTTTTCCATTAGTTGAAGTAGGTAGAGCCGGGATACACAGAACCGTTGAATAGCCCACAGATGAACGGCACCCGAGCATGTATGGCCCTCCGTGACGTGAAGATCACAGTCGTCAAGAAGGTCTCGAACCCCGAGGTGTTCCGGAGGTACACCGACCGGGGAGCCCATCCGAGCTGCGAGACCGTGGAGGTGGGCATGGAGTTCGTCTCCCAGGGCACGGCCATGCCCCCCGACTTCTGCAGCTGGGCGTGGGCCGACATCCAGAGGGACGTGGCTCACCTGGCCCTGGGAGGCGACTTCCCGTGGATGAAGCAGAGGGGCACCATGATAACGTGCTGCACGGACGGCCTCAGGCCCGTGGTCTTCAAGCTGGAGAGGATCTAGAGATCCTTGGAGAGCTCCAGCAGCACAGCCTCTAGGCCCAGCACGATTGTATCGAGGCTCATTGACGCGGTCTTCTTCTCCAGCACCTGCTCGGGGAGGGAAGGCACGTGGATGAAGCCCGCCGGCACCTCGACGCCGTTCACCGACAGGTAGTGCATCAGCTCGTAGAACACGTGGTTGCACCCGAAGGTCCCGGCGCTGTTGGACAGGCTGCACGGGATCTTGGCCTCCTCGAGGGCCTTGAGCAGCCGCCTATAGGGCAGCCTCGTGAAGTAGGCCGCGGGGCCGCCCTCCGCTATGACTCTGTCCCGGGGCTTGTCACCGCAGTTATAAGGCATCCTGGCGTCCGCCACGTTGACGGCGAGCCTCTCCACGTTGATGGTGGCGGCACCGGACTGGCCCGTGCACACCACGGCGGATGGGCCGTGACGCTCCACGGCCTCCATAAGCCTCGGCCGCACCTCGGCGTACCTGAGGGGTATCTCCTCGACGGCCACCTTGTACCCGTTGAAGGTCCGCCCTTCGAGCCTCCTGCACGCCTCGATGGAAGGGTTCACGTGGCTGCCTCCGAAGGGCTCGAATCCTGTGAGCAGAATGGTGTCTCTCAACTTGCTCCCCTGACTATGCGCTAGGGAAGGGAAAATACTTTCCCGGCCACGGTTATTCACACCCCATGAAGATGGGCAGTATGCCTTGGGGAGCCACGGCGGACGGGTCCAGGGCTCACCTCTACGTAATGGAGAACGAAGGCGGGTTAAAGGTCACGGTGAGCGACTACGGCGGCACCGTCATCAGCGTCCTCGCCCCAGACCGGGACGGCGCGCTGGGCGAAGTCGTCCTGGGATTCGACACCATCGAGGAGTACTTAGCGTCCAAGGCGTACATGGGGTGCATAGTGGGGCGCTACGCCAACAGGATAGCGGGGGCACGGTTCAAGATAGACGGAGTCGAGCACAGAGTCACCGGGAACCACGGCGCCCACCACCTCCACGGGGGCACAAGAGGCTTCGACAAGGTCCTGTGGGAGGCGCACACAGCCGTCGACGGAGTCCGCCCGGCTGGAGCTCCGCTACCGCGGCGTGGACGGCGAGGAGGGCTACCCCGGGAACCTCGACGCGTGGGTGACCTACACCCTGAGCGACGCCGGCGAGCTGAGGATAGACTACCGGGCGAAGACCGACAGGGCGACGGTCGTCAACCTCTCCAACCACACGTACTTCAACCTGGCCTGCGGCGGCTCCGTGCTGGGCCACGAGCTGATGATCGACGCCGACCTGTTCACACCGGTCGACGGCGAGCTGATACCGACCGGGGAGATACGGGACGTCGACGGGACGCCCATAGACCTTAGGACGCCGCGGAGAGTTGGAGAGAGAATAGCTGAGCCCTACGAGCAGCTGACGCATGGGGGCGGCTACGACCACAACTACGTGCTGAACAGGGGAGGCGAGCCCGCCGTAGCCCTACGCGACCCGGGCAGCGGCAGGGTCCTAGAGGTCTCGACCACCCAGCCCGGCGTCCAGCTCTACACTGGGAACTTCCTGGACGGCTCGGAGGGAGGCAGAGGGAGAACCTACGCGAAGCACGCGGGGCTCTGCCTGGAGACCCAGCACTTCCCTGACTCGCCCAACTAGCCGGGGTTCCCCTCCACGGTGCTGATGCCGGGGGAAACCTATAACCACTCCACGGTGTTCAGGTTTTCCGTGAGGTGAGGAGATGGACGAGAGAGAAGAGACCATCAGAGCCGCCGAGGGCCACGCCGCGGACGGGTTCCTCTGCAGCGAGGCCGTGCTGCTGGCCCTCAGCGAGTACATGGGGGTGGAGTCCGAGTTCATCCCGAGGGTCGCCACCGGGTTCGCCGCCGGAGTAGCCCGCACAGGAAACGTGTGCGGCGCCCTTTCTGGCGCCATCATGGGGCTCGGGCTCAAGTACGGGAGAGACGCGCCGACGACTGAGGCGCGCAGGAGGCCTTACTGGTACGGCAGGAGGCTAGCCGAGGCCTTCGAGGAGGCCTATGGGTCGGTGACGTGCCCCGGCGTCCTCGGCCTAGACATGGACGACCCCTACGACTACAGAAGATACACAGAGGAAGAAATGTGGGCGACTAAGTGCCGGGAAATAATCAAGACAGCGACAGGACTAGCCTACGATTATCTACAAACAGAAAAATAATAAAAGGGGTTACTCGGTGGGCGCGTAGAAGCACCTCTTAGGGGAGTGTATCCTGCCATCTTTCTTCAGGACCTTGATGGCCTTGGAGACCTCCTTGCTCTCCATCCCGAGAGCCTTGGCCACGTCACCAGGACGCACGGGTTTACCTGCGTCCTTCATCGCTTGAAGCACCTTATCGGCGTGTTCGCTCATTTCACCACCTCGAAGCTTCACGGTTGAATGATTACGACTGTAATTAAACCTTGTCAGCGACGAGCCTCGGGGCCTCTAGGGCTCCTCAGGGGCGTTAGGTGAGGGTACCTTGTCCCCCGGCGGCTCTACCGGCCAGAACCTGCTCATTCCGAGGTACTCCTGCTGCCTGTCTCCCGGCCAGTCGTCCATGCGGCTTAGGTTGCTCAGGCGGTCGGCGAACTTCACCATCACAGCCTTCCTGGTCTTGAGGTGAGGGAAATAGTACCCCGTCTCCCAGCTTCCCTTTTGGGTAAGCTCCCTCACTAGATCAGCTATGGGCTTGTTGAACTCCTTGATGAGGTCCTCGTAGCTTGTATCCGTGTCCTCGATGACGTCGTGTAGAATCCCCGCGCAGAGGACCTCCTCGTCGTCGGTCACGTCCTTCAGTATGCTGTGGACCTGGACTATGTGGGCGAAGAAGTAGGGCCTCCCCTGGTCGTCCAGCTGGCCCTTGTGCTTCTCGCTTGCGAACTCCAGCGCCTTGTCTACCAGCCTTCTCATGTTAATCACGTAAACATGGGTTGAGCGTGATAATAGTTTTACATTATTCAGACAAACATTACAGCTGTGACCTGCAGCGTGACCACAGTGTTCGAGGACGCGGAGAACGGGTTAAGGGTCAGGACAGGGCTGATGCCGGGGGACGTCGGCCAGATAACCTACCTCCACGGCGTCATCTACGACGAGGAGTATGGTCTGGACACCACGTTCGAGGCGTACGTGGCGAAGCCACTGGCCGAGTTCACGCTAGACCAGGACAACCCACGCCAGAGGATATGGGTCGTGGAGAAGAACGGCGTCGTATGCGGCTGCGCGGCCGTCGTGGAGCACAGCCTGGAGGCAGCCCAGTTCCGGTGGCTGCTCCTGTCTAGGGAGGCGCGCGGCGTCGGGCTCGGGCGGCGGCTCGTCGAGTGGGCGCTGGGTTTCTGTAGAGCCCAGGGCTACCGCTCGGTGTTTCTCTGGACGTTCAGCGAGCTTGAGGCAGCCGCCCACCTGTACAGGTCACACGGGTTCAAGCTCACAGAGGAGAAGACCCACTTAATATGGGGCCGAGGGATCACGGAGCAGCGATATGATCTACGTTTTTCGTAGCAAGACTTGACAAATGTCACGCTGGACGATTTGGCTCCCTGCATTAACACACAAAAAGCAGAGGTCGCTCGGAGGTGCACGTTTCTCGTACCAGAAAGGGGCGTCAAATGGATTTCCAAGGGAAACGCAATGGAAAGTTTTAACCATTAATAATACCAAAAGCAAACCGCTAAGGAGTATACGACCAATGAAACTAAAGGTAATTCAAGCTGCGTTCATCGTGACGCTAATTAGCCTAGCGACAGTGGTGCCGCTGGCGTACGCGGAGGACAGGGAGGAGCTATCCTTCGAGATGTGGACCCTCGACTGGGACACCATATCCGTAGACGCCGGTGACGTAATCGAACAGATGCTCAGAGACATCGGCATAAGGATGAAAGCCATCCCCATCAGCGACGAGGTCCTCTACGACAACCTGGACCTGGAGCACACGTACGAGGTATACCAGATGAGCCACGGCTACGCCCCGTACCCCGGCCACCTCTACGACAGGTTCCACTCCGACCAGATCATGGACTACGGCGGGAACAACCCCGGCTGGAGCAACACCGAGTTCGACACCCTCATCGACAAGGCAAACGCTGAGACAGACTTCGACACCAGGAAGGAGCTACTATGGGAGGCGCAGGAGCTCCTCGCGGAGGACCTGCCCTACATCCCGCTGTTCACATCAGACGACGTCCACGCCATCAGGAAGGAGTGGACCGGCTACGTCTGTATGCCCGGAGGCATATTCAACTGGTACAACCGGCTCACCACCATCAACCTGCAGCACGAGGACATGGAGTACGGCGCAGACTTCGTCATGGCGTACCCGTCCTACATCAGGTACTACAACCCCATCATGGGGACGGACGGCAGATCAGCGCTTGTGGTGTCCATGGTGTACGACGACCTAGTATCCTACGATGCGGACATGAACATCGCGCCGTGGCTCGCGGAGAGCTGGACAGTCTCCGCGGACGGCCTCACCGTGACCTTCAAACTCGTGGAGGACGCCAAGTGGCACGACGACGAGCCTTTGACGGCTGAAGACGTGAAATTCACGATCGACTACTACATCGGTGAAGAGGTCCCCTACGACACCGCCCTCATGAGCCGCATAGACTCCGTCGAGACCGACGGCGACTACACGGTCATAGTCCACATGAAGGAGCCCTACGCGTGGGTCCTTGACGACTTCGAGGACGTCCCCATCATGCCTAAGCACATCTGGGAGGACAAGGACTGGGACTGGCCGGTACACCCCGACATGATGCCCATCGGCTCGGGGCCCTTCAAGTGGGACAGCTACGTGGACGGCGAGTGGATCAAGCTGGTGGCCAACGAAGACTTCTGGATGGAGGGTAAGCCCCATATAGGGACATACACCGTGAGAGTGATCTCCGAGTCCTCGGCCCGGTACCTAGCCATATCCACCGGCGAAGCCGACTCTGAGCGATACGAACTCGACACCGGGTTCATCGAGACAACGTCTGCCGACCCGAACCTGGCGCCCTTGGAGGACACTTGGTGCGTCGGCATGTGGGACTACGTCATAAGCTTCAACCAGAGGACCGACCCGGCGCTACAGGACCCCGTGGTGAAGAAGGCCATCGCCTACGCCATCGATAGGCAGGAGTTGGTCGACATCGCGAGGCTCGGCTACGGCACCGCCACTGAGACATTCATTCCACCACAGTTCTTCGGCCCCGCCTACGAGAACCCAGACGCCACAACCTACGAGTACAACGTGTTCCTGGCTAACCAGATGCTGGACGCAGCCGGGTACCTGGACATCGACGCCGACGGTATAAGAGAGATGCCCGCCCCAGTGGAGGAAGAAGAGGAAGAGGAGGCAGTCGCGCCTGAGACCATCGAGGAGCTACAGGCAGCTGTCGAGGGCCTCTCCACGACACTCTCCGAGACCCGGGGCCAGATGACCCTGCTGACGTCGGAGGTAGAAGCCTTGAGCGGTCGGCTCAACAGCTCACTCAACATAGCATACGGTATAGCCGCAGTGGCGTTGATAGTCGCCCTCGTCGCCGCGTACTACGCGATGAAAAGCTAGAGAAAAAAATCATTTCCCCCTATTTTTTCCCCAAAACCTTTTGTTAACAGTCAATGAAGATTAATCTAGGGATTTTGGGGTTGCTTCGAAATGGGTTTCAAGGAGTACGTCGGTAAGAGGACTCTCCACGGAGTCGTCACGATATTTCTGGCGGTCACGCTGAACTTCATCCTCTTCAGGATAATGCCTGGCGACCCGACGCGAGCCGTGTCGGGGGACCCCCGGGTGGATACGGCGACCAGGCTGGCACTCATCGCCAAATTCGGGTTGGACCGCCCCCTCTTCGAGCAGTACTTCCTCTACCTCTACAACCTGCTCCGGGGGGAGCTCGGCATCAGCTTCGTCCAGATCGGTCGGCCCGTGATCGATATTATCCTGGGCAGGAAGATGATCAACACCATAATCCTCATGGGCTCGTCCATGTTCATCGCGTTCATCCTCGGCATCGTCGTCGGGGTCTTCGCGGCCTGGAGGCGGGGCACGAAGATCGATATATCTTTCATCGTCTTCTCCCTCGCCACGTACTCGATGCCCGTCTTCTGGTTCGGGATGCTCCTCCTGCTCTTCTTCAGCTACTACATCAACATCTTCCCCATCGCGGGCACCATCACCCCCGGGTTGGTCCACCCCAACTTTCTGGCGTATGCCAAGGACTACCTCCACCACCTCATGGCCCCCATGATAACACTGGGGGTCTCCTTCTTCGGCGGGTACTTCCTCTTCATGAGGGACACCATTCTAGACGTATTCACGGAGGACTACATGCTTACGGCGAGGGCGAAGGGCCTCTCCAACAGGATGATCCTTTTCAAGCACGCATTGAGGAACGCCCTCCTGCCAATGGTCAGCTTGATGGGGGTGCACGTCACCTTCCTCATAAGCGGGGCCACGATGACGGAGACCGTGTTCAGCTGGGACGGCCTGGGGAGGCTCATCTACGACTCGGTCAGGAACAACGACTACCCCGTGTTGCAGGGCATCTTCCTCTTCATGGCCGTCCTAGTGGTGGTAGCCAGCATCCTCGCCGACGTGGTGAACGCGTTCCTGGACCCGAGGATAAAGGAGGCGGTGGACTGAGATGGCCCAGGAAACCCTGACAAAGGAAAGCCTACGCAGGGAGAGATTCTCGACCAGCACCAGGAGGCTCAGAGGGTTCTGGGCCCTCTACAAGCAGAGCCACATCGGCATGTTCGGCCTAACCCTGGTTCTGGCCTTCATCGCGGTGGCCCTCGCGGCGCCATGGGTTGCACCCTACGACCCCAGGGCACTCGTAGGTAAGCCCTTCGAGCGCCCAGGGGAGAATCACATATTGGGCACGGATCAAGTCGGCAGAGACATCTACAGCCAGCTTATCTGGGGTACCAGGATCAGCCTCATGGTGGGTCTCTTCGCAAGCGCCTTCTCTGTGGCGATCGGCGCCGCCATCGGGTTAGTCTCAGGCTACCTCCGGGGGCCCATAGACGCCGTCATGATGAGGATAACGGATCTCTTCATCACGTTACCGAACATCCCCCTCATGCTGATCCTGGCCGCCATCATAGGCAGGAGCGTCTGGAACATCATCTTAGTCATCGCGGTCACAGGCTGGACTGGGACGGCGAGGATGGTGAGGGCCCAGACACTGTCCATAAAGGAGAGGCCCTACGTCGAGGCGGCGAGGTCCGTCGGCGCCAAGGACAGCCAGATCATGTTCCGTCACATCCTGCCAAACATAATCCCCCTCATCTTCGCGAACGGCATCGTCGGCATCGTCAACGCCATCTTAGCGGAGTCGGGCCTGAGCTTCCTGGGACTGGGAGACCCCACGAAGCCGAGCTGGGGCCTAATACTTCGCCACGCCAACGAGGTCGGTGCCATGGCCACGGGGAGGCTGTGGTTCATCATCCCCCCCGGGATATGCATCATGCTCATCGCCATAGGCTTCGCCTTCTCCAGCTACAGCCTGGACCAGATACTGAACCCCAGGCTCAGGGAGCGGAGGGGATAAAATGCCGGTCCTTGAGGTCCATGATCTGGTGACGAACTACATCACACACCAGGGTAACGTCAACGCCGTGAGCCACATCAACTTCACCGTGGAGGAGGGCCAGACCTTCGGTCTAGCGGGTGAGTCAGGGTGCGGAAAGACGACGGCGGCCATGTCCATCATGGGGCTGCTGCCGTCCAACGGCCGCGTCATGGGCGGCCGGATAATCCTCGACGGCGAGGACCTCCTCAAGAAGGATGAGAAGGAGCTGAGGAAGATCAGGTGGAAGAAGATGTCCATCGTCTTCCAGGGGGCCATGAACGCCCTCAACCCGGTCCTCAACGTGGGGGAGCAGATATCCGAGGTGATCCTAGAGAAGGAGGAGATCACGAAGAATGATGCCACGGACAGGGTCAGGGAGCTCTTCGACCTCGTGGAGATAGAGCCTTCCCGGATCGTGGACTACCCCCACGAGTTCAGCGGAGGCATGAGGCAGCGGGTGATGATAGCCATGGCCCTGGCCTGCTACCCAAAGCTAGTGATAGCCGATGAGCCCATCACGGCCCTCGACGTCATAGTGCAGAACCAGATCCTGGACCTGATGAAGGATCTCCAGGTGAAGCTGAACCTCTCCCAGATACTCATCACCCACGACCTCTCGGTGATAGCGGAGACCTGCGACAAGGTGGGCATCATGTACGCCGGGAAGCTCGTGGAGTACGCGGAGGCCGGCCCGGTGTTCAAGACGCCCCTCCACCCATACACCAGCGCCCTCATCGGCGCCTACCCGAGCATAGTCGGCGAGAAGAAGACGCTGAACTTCATACCTGGGTCTCCCCCAAACCTCATCAACCCGCCCACGGGCTGCCGGTTCCACCCCCGATGCCCGTACGCCAAGGACATCTGCAGCCAAGAAGAGCCGGGCTACGTCGAGGAGGAGCCGGGGCACTACGCCGCCTGCCACTTCGTGACCGAACTAAGGGAGAGGCTGCGCCTGGAGGGCTGAAGATGACCGAAGAACTCGTGGTGAGAGACCTGAAGAAGTGGTTCACCCGGAGCAGGGGGTTCTTCTCCCGAAAGAAGGAGTACGTGAAGGCGGTCGACGGCATAAGCTTCGAGATCGAGAAGGGCGAGGTGCTCTGCCTCGCGGGGGAGAGCGGATGCGGAAAAACCACGACAGGCAGGCTCATCCTGAGGCTCATAGAGCCCACCGAGGGGAGCGTGGTGCTGAGGGGCGTCGACGTCGCCACGCTCGACAAGAAGGAGCTCAGGGAGGAGCGCAGGGAGATGCAGATGATATTCCAGGACCCCTACGAGTCCCTGGACCCCCGCATGGACGTCTTCAGCATCCTAGCCGAGCCGCTGGAGGTCAACAACGTGACCACCGGGTACCGTGAGACGTGGGAGCGGGTCCGGAAGGCACTGGAGGACGTGCGCCTCGTCCCCGTCGAGGAGTTCATGAGGAGGTTCCCCCACGAGCTGAGCGGCGGCCAGAGGCAGAGGGTAGCCATCGCCAGGGCCCTGATGCTGGAGCCGAGCTTCATAGTGGCGGACGAGCCCGTGTCCATGCTGGACGCCTCGATCAGGACCGAGATACTGAACCTGCTGAAGGAGCTGAGGAGGAAGTACGACCTCACCTTCCTGTACATCACCCACGACATCGCCCAGGCCAGGTACGTGGGGGAGGAGCTCATGATAATGTACCTGGGCAAGGTGGTGGAGAGGGGGCCCATGGAGGACGTGATAGCGGAGCCCCTTCACCCCTACACGAAGGCCCTCATAAGCAACGTCCCAGTCCCTGACCCGGACACCCAGAGGGTGAGGATCCACATCGAGGGCGAGACGCCGACACCCATAAACCTCCCTGAAGGCTGTAGATTCCACCCCAGGTGCAGGGAAGCCAAGGAACAGTGCAGAAGAGTCGAGCCAGAGCTTGTGAAAGTTGGGCCGAGGCACTGGGTAGCCTGCCACAGGTGACCTGTGCTGAGCCGCTCATGGCGACGACAGCCAACAATCTCTACCTAACCCACATATATCAAAAGCTGGTTGGAGTATCCATACGCAAGCGTAAATGTTTAGTTCCAGCCTAAGATCCAACGAGATTTCGTGAATGTTTATTAACAATGTTTCTGATGATGAACTTGAAGAGAAATGAAAAGCTACGTCAAGATCTATGGTCCACCGATTGTGAAAGCATTGAAAGCCTTGGAAAAGGTCGCCGTCGACATGCCCGAGGTCTGCATAATGACCACAGAGTTTGCGATGGGGCCGCCGCTACAGGGAGAACCCCTGATGAACTACTTTGGCGGCCCAGGCTCCATCTCAGAGGAGAGATGCGGCACCATCATCAGCAAGTCGGGTGAGCGCCTGGGAGAATACGACTTCTATTTCGAGTGGTTCAAGAATCCGACGATTAGTGAGCTTCACTCCTTCATGGAGAAAATCGACGACTCGCTAACCGAAGTAGGGGTCAGGTACACGATCACCAC
>CAZCKR010000025.1:0-13109 GCA_964499305.1 uncultured Candidatus Bathyarchaeia archaeon
ACCATCAACCCGCAGAATATTCGAGTTGCTCACCAGAAGGCTCGCATCGACAGTTAGAACATGCTTTAAACGGGTATCGAAAAAAATTCTGATCTGACCTGCCACAGGTCACGTGGCCGCTTGGAACCGTCCTTGATCCGGCTCACCGGCTACCGTTCCCTTGGTAAAATTTTTGGCTCTTTCATGTACGTAGTGACGGGGGACGCCTAGGCACCCCAACGTTAAAGTGGGAATAATATAATAAGTGGGAACTACTATATCAAAGTGGGAATGGCCGAGATAGTGAAGGTCGACGGGAAAGGCCGCGTGCTCATACCCAAGACGCTGAGAACCAAGGCGGAGATCCAGGAGGGCAGCTACGTCAAGGTGGAGGCAGACGAAAAACGGATCGTCATCGAGCCCCTGGAGCCCGTCGCCGAGAAGTACTACGGGGCCTTCAAGGTGGACTCGTGGCCGGACGATCTCGACGAGTTCATCACGGAGGCGCTGAGGAAGGAGTGGACCCGGAAGCGTACCTAGACGTAAACGTGTTCGTCTACTGGCTCGGAGGCCATCCCTCCTACGGCGCACAGGCTCACCGCTGGATAAAAACGGTAGAGAACAGCGTTGGGATGAAGTACGCAACTTCTGCCCTCTCGCTTTACCAGGTCCTCGTGGTGATGGCCGGCCTCGCTGGCGAGACGATGAAGGACGCCGGGTTCGTGGAAAAGGTGCAGGAGGCTATCACGGGCCTGCGGGGGCTTCAGATAGTACCCCTGACGTCGATGCACTTCTCAAGGGCGCTCGACTTGATGCGGGCATATAGCATCGACTACGAGGATGCTCTTCACTTGGCCGTAGCCATGGATGAGGGGTTCGACAAGATAGTTTCAGACGATAACGACTTCGATAAGACGCCGTTGAAGAGAGTGTTTTAGTTGGAGCCCCGAGCGGGATTTGAACCCGCGGCCTACAGCTTACGAGGCTGCCGCTCCGACCACTGAGCTACCGGGGCGCCCTTGAAGTTATGAAAGAAATAGAATTTAAGAGATGTGGTAAAGAGTCGGCCGGTTATTTAGAGTAGGATATTATTCCTTTCTTCATCAGCTCATCTATCTTGTCGTCGTCGAAGCCCATGAGCTCCTTCAGCAGCTCCTTGTTGTGCTCCCCCAGCACAGGTGCAGGAGTCCTCCGCACCGGCTGGGTCTCACAGAACTTGAGCGGGAAGTTGATGAGCTTGATCTTGCCCGCCAGCGGGTGCTCCAGCTCCACGAACATGTCCCTAGCCAGCACGTGGGGGTCCTTCACCGTCTCGTCCACGTGGTAGACGGGGGCGCAGGGCAGGCCGACTCCCGTGAACATCTCCACGGCCTCGTCCCTGGTCATCTCAGCCACCTTCTCCTCCATCATCTCCTGGCTGATGTCGTCGAGCTCGACGCCCATGTGCTGAACGATCCTGTCCAGCGCCCTGGGCCCGAACGCTGCGAGCCTGATCCATCCACCGTCCTTGGTCTTGAATATGCCTCCGGCTCCCCTGCCCCTCGGGTACTTCTCCCGCAGCTCCAGAGGCTTCAGGCCTGACAGAAGATACCCGGTGATAGCTGTATTGTACGCCACCATGCAGTCCAACTGGGCGACGTCGATCATCTGACCCTTCCCCGTCTTATCCCTGTACCTAAGCGCGGCGAGGATCGCCATGGCAGCCATGGTCCCAGGCCCGAGGTCTCCGTAGGCCTGAGCCATCTCTAGGGGCGGGCCCTCCGGGTCCGCGCGCTCTCCGGTGAGCATCGTGTGGCCGCTCATGGCCTCCGCGATCATGGCGTAGCTCCTCCACTTGGTGTAGGGGCCGTACTGGCCGAAGCCGCTTAGAGCCGCGTAAATTATGCCTGGGTTCAGCTCCTTGAGAACCTCATAGCCGAGGCCCAGACTCTCGATGGTGCCTGGGCTGAAGTTCTGGATGACCACGTCGCTCTTCTTCACCAGCTCCTTGAATATCTCCAGGCCCTCAGGGTCCTTGAGGTTGAGGGTTAGGTCCTTCTTGTTGAGGTTCAGGTGGTGGAACGTGTAGCTTGCCCCGCCGAAGAGGGCCCCCTCGGCGAGCCTGTCGATGGCGCCCCACGGGGGCTCGATCCTTATCACCTCGGCGCCCATGTCGGCCATCATCATTGTTGCCCAGGGCCCGAACCATACGTGGGTGAGGTCGAGTACTCTTATGTCTTCAAGAGGCATCTTCATTCTTTGCCGACTCCAATCACTATACGACCGCTGATAATAGTATATTACGTTTACCAAAACACTGAAAATTTAAACACCTAACGGACAAAGTTCTAGACAGACATGGTCAAGGTCTCGGACATCGGGGAGAGGAGGCTCATAGAGCGGATGATACGTCACCTGACGCAGATGCCGGGGATGCCCATACCGTTCTGGGACGACGCGAGCGCCATCAGCCTCGGAGACGGCCGGGCGCTGGTCATAAACACCGACATGCTGGTATGGGAGACCGACATCCCGAGGGGGATGACGCCCTACCAGGCGGCGCGCAAGGCCGTGGTCATGAGCGTCAGCGACCTCGGCGCCAAAGGCGTTCAGCCCATCGCCTTCATGCCCAGCATAGGGCTCCCCAGCGACCACCCAGTCGCCAGCGTGGAGGAGATGGCTAAGGGGTTCGAGGCCGGAGCCCGGGAGTACGATGCCTACGTGGTAGGCGGCGACACCAACGAGGCGTGCGACGTGGTGATCTCGGGGGTCGCGTTGGGCGTAGCACAGGAGTCCAGGATCATGAAGAGGGCCGGCGGAGCCGGTCCCGGAGACCTGCTCGCCACCACGGGGGCCTTCGGCCTCACCTCGGCGGGCTTCAAGCACCTCCTAGAGGGGCTTGAGATACCCGGCGGCATAGAGAAACCCATACTTGACAGCATATACCTGCCTCGGGCCAGGGTCAAGGAGGGATTAGCCTTAGCCGAGACCGGGGCCGTGACGGGGTGCATGGACTCCAGCGACGGCTTGGCGGTGAGCCTCTACGACCTAGCCAGAAGCACGGGCGCAGGTTTCAGGGTCACGGAGCCTCCTGTGGACCCCGCCGCGGCGAGGTTCGCTGAGCGGCATGGCCTCGACGATGCCGATCTAGTGCTCTACGGCGGGGAGGAGTACGAGCTCGTCTTCACGTTTAGGCCCGAGAACGAGGGAAAGATCAGGGAAGCCCTGGGCGGAGTCGGCTGCAGCCTACTCGTCATCGGCGAAGTCACAGGAGAAAAGGACATAGTGTTGGCTGTCGACGGCGCGTTGAAGCCTATAAGGCGTAGCGGGTGGGACCACTTCACAGGTTAGCGGTCAAAACTTTATCTAACCTACAGGCACCAATACACTCATGGAGACCGACCGCCTCGTCTCGAAGCCCCTCGCCTTCGTCATCATCGGCCTGATTCTTGGAGCCAGCCTCGGGCTAGGGTCAGGGTACGCCGTCTTCTACCCCGAGATGGTTGAGCAGAGCAACAGAGACATTGAGGATCGGATAATGGACCTCGAGGACAACATAGACGGTATCACGGTCCAGATGGAGGAGATGGACGAGAGTCTGGGCTCGATACAGGACAGCCAGTCCATCGTCACGCTCAGCCAGGCCATAAACAGCCTCAACTTCAGGCTCGGGCAGGCGGAGCAGGACCTTGCAGAGGTTATCGGCACCATCGACAGCACAAGGATAAGCCTAGGGGAAAGTATCGACGACCTGGAAGACATCTTCGAGGATGTGAACCAGAGGTACGACGAGCTCCAAGAAGACTGGGAGGACACCACCCTAGAGCTCGACGACATACAGTCCACACTGGACTCGCTGAGCGACAAGCTGCTGGAACTCGAGGAGAAAATGGAGATGGAGGAGGCCCTGGAGATGTTGAAGAGCCACCTAGCGAACCCAGACACCGTTGTCGTCACCGACATGACGGACGAGCTGTTCGAAGCCCTGCTCGGCGACTCCGAGTTCAAGGACTGGGTGGCCTCTTTCGGAGAGGTCCCCGCGAAGAGCCTGCTGAAACAGGAGATCGTGAGGATGACTGGGAGCCTTGTGTGGCACAAGGTTTCGACACAGAATCTAGGCTCCATAGAGTACCTCGTGAAGGTGGAGACCTTCTTCGAGTTCGAGTTCAGCCCGGCGTCTGTGTCCATCCCCCGTATGAGGATGCAGATGAGGGGCACCGTGAACGTGGACATCGAGGAGTTCAGGCAGGTGCAGGTCGATGCCGTGGAGATACTCTAGAAGTTGGCGCCGCCATTCGGATTTGAACCGAAGACCAACTGCTTAACAGGCAGACGCTCTGACCGGGCTGAGCTATGGCGGCCCGCGACTCTCCAAATATGGGCTGGCTAATATTAATCTTTGTTGCATGGGCTTCACGCGTCAATAGACGGATGGTCTCGACATGGCGTGTAGCCTCCAAGTTTTTTAACCGGATGAAGGAAAATAGTTGCCATGAGCCAGGGGTACACCGAGAGGTCAGGCAAGGAGTTCGGCAAGATAGCGAAGGAGTACGACAAGGGAAGGAGCAGCGAGAACGTGGAGCTCTGGGCCGCCGAGACCAGGCGGCTCGCTGGGCTAAGCGAAGGCTCGTGCATCATGGACCTCGGCTGCGGCACCGGCCTATACACGGTGGGCCTCATGGAGGAGACCGGGGCAACGACCTGCGGCTTCGACCCTGTGCCCGGGATGGTGGGGCAGGCTAGGCGCAAGTCACGGGACGTGCACTGGTTCAATGCGATGGGGGAGTGGATGCCCCTGCGCCCCGGGGTACTCGACTGCGTCTTCAGCAGCCAGGTTTGGCACCACATCGAGGATAAGCAGGGCACGGCTGACGAGTGCGGGAGGGTGCTCAGGGCAGGCGGCCACGCGGTGATACGCACCATCAGCCACGAGCAGCTCCACGAGAAGGTGGTCTTCAATTATTTCCCCGAGATCAAGGCGAATCAGCTCAGTGTCTACCCGAGCAACGAGGACTTCAGGCGCTACTTCGGCGACGCAGGGTTCACGGAGACGGTGCCCCACGCCTACAGCCTTGAGCGGTACCAGTCTGTGGAGGAGTTCGTGGAGATAGCTGAGAAGAGGCTGTGGAGCATGTTCAGGCCCATCTCGGAGGAGGGGCTCAGGAGGGGCGTGGAGGCGTTGCGGAGGTACCACGAGGAGTCGGGCGGCGAGCTCGTGCGGAACGACGAGCTAATCACTCTTGTGGTGGCCTCTAAGTAGGTTTTTCGCTGGTCATCTTCAAGGAACTATAGAGCATTCAGTTTTATTCATAAGTTTGTAACGGTTAAAAAGCCGCGGTTTCATGGGTTTCTCTGATAGATTATGATGGACCCCAAGATGCTGGAGGAGCTGAACCAGCAGATAGAGATTGCTGGAGGCAACAGCCACGCCTTCCTGATGCTGGACAGAGAGATGGGGGCAAGGGTCTTCGCGGTCCCCGCGTCGGCGCCATACTACCCCAAGCCGGGACAGGCGACGGGCCCCTAACCCTTTTTTTAATCAGTGAGCGCCTTTACACCTGAACATACTTGTCCGGCATCTACGACGCAGAGAAGCTGATACAGAGCATAGCCGTGGATAGGTACCACGGCGCCGAGTGGCTCAGTAGCGCCGCTCTGGGAACCATGATAGCCATCGCGCTGAACGCCAGCGCGGATGACGCCGATGAGCTTCGGGATGCCCTGAAGAGCTGCGCTAGGAGGATAGCCGAGTCTAGGCCCAGCATGACGTCGATAACGAACAAGCTCGGCATGTTCTACAGCAGGCTGCCTAAAGGGGCGGCCCTCAACGAGCTCAGGGCCGCGGCGACGAAGTCGGCTTCGATGATAATCAAGGAGTCGAGGAAGGACAGGAGTAGGCTGGTGGAGAACGCTAAGAGCGTGCTGGGGGAGCCCGCCACCGTGTTCACCATCAGCGACAGCAGCACCGTGGCGGACTTGGTCCTCGGGGTAGGCGCAAAGAACGTCGTGGTCACCGAGTCGAGGCCCCAGATGGAGGGCAGACACTTGGCGGAGAGGCTGGCCGGGGACGGGGTCAACGTGCTGCTCGTCGTCGACGCAGCCGCAGCCATGTTCATGGAGTCGGCCGACGTCGCCGTCGTGGGCGCCGACAGCGTCCTGTACGACGGCGGCTTCGTCAACAAGATAGGCACCAGGACAGTGGCGCTGGCGGCACGTGACCAGGGTGTACCCTTCTATGTCGTTTGCTCTACTTCCAAGTTCAACGTCATGAACTACCTGGGCCGCGGCGTCGAGCTTGAGGAGAAGGACCCATCCGAGGTGGCGGAGATCGAGGGCGTCAACGTGAGGAACCCGTACTTCGAGGTGGTCCCGGGCAGGCTCGTGACGGGGATAATCACGGAGATGGGGGTCATGGAGCCTCTGGACATCCGCCGAAGGATGGAGGAGATGCGGAAACAGGTGGAGCCCCTCTACCGGGAGCCCTAGAAACACCGCGTCACATCCAGCGTCGAATTTCTGTGGCTACTGGCCCGTGTTGACGAAGCTGAAGGAGGTGCCCGCCCACTTCCTCTCTAGGCCGCGGAGGATTGGCAGGGAGACCAGAAGCAGGAGCATGGACACCGCCACCACGGCGTAGGTCGCGGCTGGCATTATAGGCATGAGCAGCGCAGCTATCTCGGCCACGATCATGGGCGGAACCACCGCCGCGCAGAACTTGAGGATGATCCTCGCGTCGAAGAACATTGTGTTGGTCCACAGCCCCGTGAGGTAGCTGGTGACGCCGACCACGTACACGCTTGTGGCCGCCGCGAGGAGCAGCCCAAGGGGGACCATGCCCATCTGGTGCTTCATTACGCCCAGCCCCACAACGTAGAGCGCCGTGACCCCGGCCGTGAGCGCGAAGTAGACGGCGAGCTTGCCCTTGACCACCTGGTCCACCGAGACGGGCTGGACGTTGAGGTACTCGTTGTGCTCGAGGTTGGTGATGAAGCTGTAGGTCATCACCCCCATGAAGCCCACGAAGCCGCTGTAGAACACGACGTTGAACCCGAGGTCCACGCCTACCCCCCTCTCGAACACCCAGCTCATCAGGTAGAGGGCGAGGAGGTGGCCGCTGAAGCTGAAGACCACGGGGCCGAGGGCTCCGCTACGCCGCACCTCGATCCACTCCTTCGCCACAAGGGGGCTCAGCTCACCCATGAAGCCGAGGAGGCGATCGACGTCGAGCAGGCTGTCCCCGTAGCGGGACTGCCTGGTCTCGTACTTCTCCTTCATCAGAACCACCCCTAGGGACGCGAACAAGAGCGACGCAGCTACTGAGACCACTATGCCCTGCAGATCTCTGGACACCCAGTAACTGAGGGAGGGCGTCAGGCACTCGGGTCCAACCAGCTCCAGCGGATAGATCATGGCGATGATGCCCGCCAGCACAGCGTATAGGGCGAGGCCAGCCAGCCTGGATCTCACGGAGACCGCTGAAAGGGTGAAGCTGAGGCCCATCCCCACCATGAACGCCAGGAAGGTCGTGAGGCCCAGCATGGCGACGCCTGTGAAGCTTACCCCCGCCATGGGCGCCGCCACGCCGATCCCCAGGGTCAAAGGGATGTAGCTGTAGAGGAGGTAGAAGACGGCGTCCTTGGCGTAGAACACCGCCATCATACGCCTGAAGCTCACAGGGTAGGTCTGGGGTATCTGCATTATCATGCTCACCTGTCCGAGGCGACGGGTCATGACGTGCTCCCCGATGCTGCCGAAGTTGCCTACGAAGAGGCCGTAGGCGACGCTTGCGGCGTGGAGCATGAGCAGGATCGTCGCTGTCGGCATCTGGCTCAGTAGCAGGGGCGAAACCACGGCCAGGAACGCCGTGAACACGAATATCATGGCGGGGAAGAGCCCGGAGCCCAGGGGCCCTACCAGGCTCTGGTGTAGCCTCCACTCCTCCTTCATCATGGCCGTGAAGATGCGGACGCTAAGCGACTGCCCCACCCTCCACCGCCCTCAGGAATACTTCCTCGAGGTCGCCGCCTTGGCTTATCTCCTCGAGCCTTCCCTGCTCGACTATGCGGCCCTCGTGGATGATGGCGACGGTGTCGCACAGCCTCTCGGCTATCTCCAGTATGTGGGTGCACATGAACACCGTGCACCCCTTCGAGGACGCCTCTTGGAGATACTCTCGTACGCGCCGCTGGTAGATGGGGTCCAGGTTGATGAAGGGCTCGTCGAGGAGCAGCAGCTCAGGCTCGTGGATGAACGCCGCCGCCAGCATCACCTTCTGCCGCTCCCCCTTGGAAAGGTCCCTGCAGAGGATGTCCCTCTTGTCCTCCAGGTCGAAGAAGCGTATCCACCTCTCGATGCGGCCCTGGACATCGTCCAGTCCCCTGATCCTGCAGGTCAGCTCCAAGGTCTCCTGGGCTGTGAGGAAGGTGGGCGGCGTCTCGGCCTCGGGGACGATGCCCACACGGTGCTTTAGCCTAATGGGGTCTGTGTTTGGTACGCCTGCGGTGACGACCTTGCCTGTGTCCGGCTCCAGCTGTCCGGTGAGTACTCTGAGCAGCGTCGTCTTGCCCGCACCGTTGGGGCCGAACAGCCCGAAGAACTCGCCCTCGTTCACCGTGAGAGAGATGCCCTGCAACACCCTCGTGGAGCCGAAGCTCTTGGATACGTCGCTCGTCTCTATGGCTAACATGACTTTCACCGGCGAAACCGTTTCCGGTTTCTGGCTGTGGCAACATCTAAAATGATTATGAAATACTAAGATGAGAATTCCAATCCATATGTTCCCCTGCCTGATAATCAAAGTCTTAACCGGTGCTCCATCAAAGATAAATTAATGGGGGTGGAACCTGTGAGACAGTGTGGTGTCCCGCAGCCACTCGAGGGTCCAGAGTTGAAGGAGCTCACTGCAGACGGCGTATTCGCCTTCGTGTGCTTACTTGCCTCCATAGTCTACTCCGCCGCCGGAGACAGCAAGCAGGCCCTCTTCTTTATCGGCTGCGCCCTCGTATTCGTCGCCAAGGACGTAACCAGCAACAACACAGCGCATAGTACACAGCCAGAACCCATCAGATAAAAAAGGAGGATGGTCCTTAACCGATGAACTCCTTGACCGGGTTCGCTCCCGAAGGACCGAGGTGCTTGGCGTGGAACTCGTATACTCGCTAAGCTCGGCTCAGTACGGAAGGCCCAATAGTAGCGCTCCCCGTCAGACGGGAACTCCTCCAGCCTCACGCCTTCTAAGCCGATGGCCTCGGCCTGTTCCCGCATGTAATTCGCGATCTCCCTGAACTGGGGGAAGGGGCGTAACCGCCCATCAGGCTGAGGCGCCTGAAGTGGTTGCGGGCGAGCTCCCCGGAGGCCTCTTCGATGATGGCTTGGAGGGTCTCGGCGGACAGCCAGAGGGGCGGCCCTATCAGGGTCTTCTCATAGCCATCATTAAACCTCCGTTCTCTCAGCGTGTGTCTTAACCCGGGGAACATAGTGTATCAACTGCTACGGAGGATATGTAATTTTACTCAGGTACCCCTCTCTCTTCGACAGTATCGGCTTGCAGCCAGCTCGTGATGTAGAAGCGGGTCAGGCTTAGCGGAGACCACACGAGGTTCAAAATAGAGTAGCCCCCGCGTTTTCCTGACGCGATATCGCCGTAATTCAAGTCTTCCATAAACTTAAGCCCAGATCAGACGATGAGGATACTTGGAGACTGAAATCCGTGAGAGACCTGAGGACATACCTGGACCTGCTGAAGGAGGAAGTGCCGGATCAATTTGTCACAGTGAGCGAGCCGACTGACTGGAAGTACGAAGTCACCTCTTACGTCACGGATATGGAGAAGAGACAGACGAACCCCGCTGTGATGTTCGAGGACGTGAAGGGGGGCTCGGTGCCCCTACTGGTGAACCTGTTCGGACACGTGGACAGGATAAGCCTGGGGATCGGGAAAACACCCAAGGTAAGGACTAGGCTCGGCTTCTACGATGAATGGAACAGGCTCTTCGTCAGGGACATCCCGCCGATCATGGTGAAGAACGGGCCCGTCAAAGAGAAGAAGGAACTCGGAGGGGAAGTCGATTTACGCTCGCTGCCTATCCCCAGGTTCTACGAGCAGGACGGTGGAAGATACGTCACCGCTGGGCTGTTCCTCGCCAGAAACCCGGAGAAAGAGGAGGAGATAAACCTGTCCTATGTCAGGATGCACCTCCAGGGAAGGGACCGTTTCGGTGTGAGCTTCCACTCACGGGGCCACATGTGGCAGTACTTCGAAAAAGCCAAAGCCGCCGGTGAGCCTATGGAGGCAGCAGTGATAATCGGGGCTCATCCCTCCATGTATCTGGCGGCTGCAGCGAAGATCACCGACGAGTACCACAAGGCAGGCGCGTTGACCGGCGAGCCGGTGGAGCTGGTGAAGTGTGAGACAGTCGACCTCCCGGTGCCCGCAGACGCAGAGATAGTGCTGGAGGGGAAGGTGCTCCTCGAGGAGGAGGACGAGGGGCCCTTCACGGAGTACACGGGCTACATCAGCGGCAGATCGACGAGAAACCTGTTCAAAGTCACCGGGATGACCCGGCGAAGGGACGCCATGTTCCTGGCTGTGGCTCCCAGCAACTCCGCTGAACATCTTCTCCTCAGCGGGTTACCCAAGCAGGCGAGGATATCTCGTGCGATGACGGATTTCATCCACACGCCGGCGCTGGACGATATCATATGGCCTGTGTGGGCCACACATTTCGCGTGTTTCATCTCCATGAAGGAGTCGGTCAGCGGGACACCGGGTCTCGCGAAGCAGATGGGGCTGCTCCTCCTGGGGCTGGACCATTACGTCAAGATGGTCGCCGTTCTCCCCCACGGCATGGACGTGTCCGACTCGACACGAGTCCTCGGAGCCATCGCGGAAAGATGCGCCTTCAAGCTGGGAGCGGGCGTCGACGTCGTCGGTACGGTCTACAGTCAACTGCTCGATCCCTCCTCGGTTAAAGCCGGGCTTTCATCCAAGATGATCATCGACGCAACCGGACCGAGAGCGTCTTCAGGGAAGAAGATCGAGTTGACTGACGTCATCGGCATCAAGGAGATCAAAGACGCGTCGTTCATTAATGGAAGCCCCGCCCTATGCGTCATCCGCACCGAACAGGGGGTGAAGGACCTTGGCTGGGTCTTCGAGGAGGAGGCTTTGTCGGGGTGCAGAATGGTTGTCTGTGTCGACGACGACATCGACATCCATGATGGAAGGCAGATACTGTGGGCGATGGCGACCAGGTTCCAACCCGCGGAAGACTCAGTTATCAAGGACAACAGGCTTGTGATTGATGCAAGGAGAGGCGACGCGTGGACGGCTTTGAGGGCCACGCTTCCATTTGAACGAGTAACCTAGGTTCATACACATCAATACCTGTGACGTGACCTTGTAGAACTCCCCTTTTTTAATCTAAAAATGTGTACGCGTCCTCACTTCGTTTTCTCATGCATCCTACCATACTGTAGGCGAGCTGAACCAAGTTTTTTCACTGTTCCCGGGAAGAGGTTGAGGTCTCTATGCGGTAGCAGCAAAGCGTCCACGAAAGCTTGATTGTACTCTGCAACAGTTGCCAGCTCGATGTACTCGACCCTTCTGCTGATGGTTCGAGCTTCCTCACGAGCCCCTCTCGATAAAAGCGCCATCCGTGCACCGGTCCCCGCGGCGTTTCCCACCTGCTGTATGTCCAGGGCGTTGAACTCCGGGATCATCCCTACCTTGACGGCGCTCTCACGGTTGATGTAGGTCCCGAACGCCCCAGCCATGTAGATGTTGACGATTTCGCTTGGCTGCACTCCGAGACGGCTCAACGCCATCTGAGCCCCTGAGAACATGGCGGCTTTGCCCTTCTGCAGCTCCCGGACGTCGAGCTGGGTGACGACTATGTCGCTCCCGAAGCCTGAGTCCTTCTTCCAGGCTAACACGTACTCGGAGACGTTGCCCCTCCTCCTGACGCGTGGGTTCTCTATCTCTGCTCTGATCTTTCCCGATGTGTCTACGATGCCCGCCTTGAGCATCTCGGACAGGGCGTCGATGAGCCCTGACCCGCAGATGCCGACGGGTTCGGCGTCGTCTATGGTGGTGAGGCTGGGCTCGAGGCTGTCCTGATCGATCCAGACTCCCTCTATGGCGCCTGAGGCCGCCCTCATACCGTGCCTGATGTGGGCGCCTTCGAAGGCTGGACCCGATGCACAGGAGCAGGCAACCATGCGGTCCCTGTCTCCGACGACTATCTCGGTGTTGGTGCCGATGTCGATCAGGAAACAGAGCTCGTCTGACCTGTGGGCCCCCGTGGCTAGGATGGATGCGACGCAGTCTGCCCCGACGAACCCGGCTACGAGTGGAATGACGTGTATCTTCCCCTTTGGGTTCCCCAGGTTGAATGGCGCTGAATCTAGGTCTCTCTGCCCCAGATCTTTCGGCGTGAAGGGGCTGCTGGTCAGTGGACGAGGATCCAGGTCCAGGAGGAAGTGGTGCATGGCCGTGTTCCCCACGAACACCAGCTCATATACGTCACGTGGATCCGCGTCAACCTTCCTACATGCGTCTGAGAGCATCTGCTGGATGCCTTCCACCAGCGACCTGTGCAGGGTTTCCCGCTGGTCGCCGCCGCCCAGCGCATAGGTGAGTCGAGTCATGATGTCCTCTCCGTACGGTATCTGGGGGTTCATGGCGGTTACGACGCTCAACACGTCGCCGGTCGAGAGATCCATCAAGTATCCTGCCAGCTTCGTGGTTCCGACGTCGACGGCGAACCCATGGATCGGCGCGTCACGGGATGATAGCGTCTCGATGACCGTGTCTCCGTACAGTATCTGCGTGGTTTCACCCGTTGTCTGTTTTCTTATTTGAGGATCGAGTGTTACGGGGGTGTCCAGGCCTTCGCTCTGGAGTCTCTGAGCGCCTCTCCGGCTCTCTCTGGGTACGAGGATGATCACGTCGCCCATTATCTCTGAGCGGCATGCGAGTCTATAGCCCTCGCCTAGTCTGTCTCCACCGAGTAAATCTGCTTCCTCAGTAGTCGGATAGCCCAGGTTTTCTCTGCCCTGCACTATTTTTACTATGCATTTGCCGCAGGAGCCAGCTCCCCCGCAGATCGAGTTGATGTCGACGCCGAGGTCTCTCGCAGCCTGAAGCATAG
>CAZCKR010000025.1:13209-19643 GCA_964499305.1 uncultured Candidatus Bathyarchaeia archaeon
CCGAGGTCTCTCGCAGCCTGAAGCATAGTTATTTTATGATCGAATCTAGCTTTCCTTCCATGGGGCTGGAACACGACCTCGAAGCTTGGGGACAAGGAATCAATGAAAGGGTTGACGCCCATCGTTTAGTTATTTGCATTTTAAAAACATCGAATACCACATATGATGGGAGGTGGCATCAAACTGTTTGACTTTTCCGTGAAGCAGAAGACCTACATGATCGGCGGCACCGTGATCGGTGGAGACCCCGGTCTCACGCCGACCGTGATGGTAGGCTCCATGTTCTATAAGGGTGACAAGACGGTGGAGGACAGGGCTAAGGGGCTGTTCAATAAGGATGAAGCCGAGAGCCGTCTGCGGAAAGCGGAGGAGATGTCAGACTTGACGGGGCTGCCTACGATGGTGGACCTCATCGCGGAGAACGCCGTGGCGGCAGCGAGGTACCTGGACTTCATGGTTGAAGCCACGGATATGCCCATTTTCCTCGACATCGTGTCTGAAGACGGTCTCACAGAGTCACTCCAGTATGCCTCCGATCACGGGATGATGGAGAGGATCATACTCAACTCGTTGAACCCCCACTCAGGTGAACGGGTGTACGAGAAGATCAAGGAGACGGGATGCATCAGCTCTGTCCTGCTACTCCACAGCGCCGAGCACATGTTATCCTCCAACAGGGACGCGCTGATAGAGGAGATGGTCCCCAAGGCTGAGGCAGCTGGGATAAAGAACATTCTCATGGACACGGCGGTCATCGACATCCCGACCCTGGGGTTAGCGACCAAGGCGATTCACAGGATCAAGGACAAATACGGTTACCCGTGCGGCTGCGGCGCCCACAACGCCATAGCCTCATGGAAGAGGCTTAAGAAGAAGTACTCGAAGGACGCCGTCACCGTGGCGATAGGCGTGACAAACGCGTTGCCTACGGCTGTAGGCGCCGACTTCGTCATCTATGGGCCGTTGAAGAACGCGGAGACTGTCTACCCGGCGGTGGCGATGATTGACACAGCCTACAGCCAGCAGATGATAGAGAGACGGATCAGGCCGAGCAAGGATCACCCCAGGTTCAGGATAGGCTAAACCATAAATCATTATCCATAAATTTAGGAAAAAGACTCGTTCTCATCGTAACGCTCTAAGGATTTTATTTACACGGTTAGAGATGGGTATGCTTCCCTTTTTGAACGTCTCCTCAGCCTTCCCCGGTGGCCGTGTGGCGTCGAAGCCTGCTTTACAGCCGAGCCTGTTTTCCGTATCCGAGGATGGGTCGAGTCTTGAGGCATACGAGTCGGGGATGATGATCAGATCTTTGTCTCCCTGGAAGCGGGTCGCTAACGCCCACTCCACATCACCTGCGTCGTAGGGATCAATGTCCGAGTCGACGACGACCGCGTGCTTCAAGGCAGGCTGTGCGTCGAACATAGCCATTAAGACGTTTCTCGGGTCCTCCTCATCGGTCTTCTCGAACGACGCCACGCAGTGTAGCCAGCTGGACCCGCTGGGGGTCATGTTCACCCCCTTGACGGCGGCGCCCAAGTCCCTGATGCGCTCCCAGACCTTCACCTCGTTAGGGATCCCCTCCAGCAGACGGTGCTCACGGCTCGCCGCAAGCAGCCCCTGATAGAGGTAATCCTCACGGTGCATCGATCCAACGATCTCCACCACCGGCTGAGGCTTACTCTCTTTCCGTGTACCGGTGACGCATACGTAGGGCCCCTCCAACGCCTCCTCGTTCACCCTTATCCTGGCTTCCAGAACTAGCTCCGCGTCGGATGGGGCGAAAGCGTCGACGTGCGGGCACTCACATAGTTTGAGGCCACCGTCAAGCAGCGTGTTGGCGACGTCAAACTCGGACACGTTGAAGGGTGGATGCAGCGCCCCCGCCAGCATCACCGCGGGGTGCGCGCCTATACTTATGCTGATGTCGAGTGTTTCCCCGCCTGATTCTCTGGTCTGCTCGACGTATCGAGCCAGGTGCCCCGGCTGGATGCAGATGGATAACCTGTTTTCATCCAGCACATCCATCCTGTGGTACGAGACGTTCCCCCCGGCTCCGTCAGGGTTATTGGCGTATACCACCGCCGAGGTGATGTAGGGTCCCTGCTCTCCGTCGTAGTGGGTGAGAACCGGCACCTCATGTAGGCTGAGGTCTTCCACGACCTCCATGACCGGCCCATCCTCCGTCCTGCATGGACTCGGGTTGTTCAGTGCGTGATGAAGATGCTCGTGAAGCCTGTCCCGCGTAACGCCAAGGCTGGCGGATATGCTCTCACGGGAATAGCAGACGTTGGCCACGACTTTCCCGTCGAACCCTTCAACTTCGTCGAAGAGTATGGGACCTTCCCCATCATGTTTCTTTATGACGTAAGGTATCTCGTATCGGGGGGAAAGCGGCTCATCTACGTGGATGAGGCGTCCATCTGCCTCCATTTCTCTCAGATAGTCTCTCAGCGTCAACCTTCATCAGCCGCGAACTCGATTACCGTGCCGCATTGAAGCAGCGTGAAACGTTCTCCCATCTGATCCGATATACTCTTCATGGCCTCGAACCCCGTGCAGTGGCCAGCGCAAACCGTCTCAGCCGCGTCCAGCTCGTCAACCGTCTTGCTTAGCTGCTCCTCGTTGGCTACCCTGAGGTGGAACCCACCGATGACGCCGATGATCTTTTCGACGCCGGTTATTCTTTTCGCCTGTTTCATTATGTTGACTATGCCTGCGTGGCTGCACCCGGATATTATCACTAACCCTCGTCCAGCGACGTTGACTATTAGGCTCACGTCGTCGAGCTCCGGGTCCTGAACCATCTCTCCATCCACCTCTATGTGGACGTTCTCCAACGGCTCGTAGCCGGTGACCCGCTGAACCTCCCCAGTGGTCATTACCCCCGGCATAAACGCGAAGGGCTCACGTGAGAGAAGCCAGCTTCCTCCGTTCGCCTCAACAGTTGATCTGCCGCTTCTCTCAGGGACGCCGATGTACCTCATGTTTTGCCTGACGACGTAGCATCTGCGGAAAATTTCTGGGTGCGCCACTATTTCTATCCCTTTTCGGGTCTTCTCCGTGACTCCGCCCAAGCCGCCGGTGTGGTCGTAGTGGCAGTGCGTCAGGAAGATATACTCGATTTTGGAGGGGTCTACGTCTAGCAGCTTCATGTTATGCAGGAGAGGCTTTGAGGTGAGCCCCGTGTCCACGAGCAACCTCAACTCGGCGCCCTGTCTCTCCGCCTCGACGAGTAACGACAACCCGAACTCTCCCCAGAGCTCCGTGTCGTACCCTGCGTCGTCCACCACCAGCGCCGTAATTTTCACCCGGTCAACTTCTCCTATCTGAACCAATTCAGGTCTCCTTCCTCAACCATCCAATCTTGCTGCCTGAGGGGATCAGGGAAGCCGTAGGTCCTCCCAGTCTTCCTCCAGAAGCCGCTTATAGTCCTCCGTCGTGGCTCGGTTGTTCCTGTTCAGCACCGTGGGCTCTGTCTCGTGTTTCCCGTCCGCATAGATCAGTATCGTGTTGCCGTATGTCCCCGCGAGTTTATCCAGCTCCTCCACGCATTCCTCGGGGGAGAACGAGCCGCTGTACTCCCCTCCCGCGATGGGGGAGCAGAACTTGCCGTCATGGTGGAACCTCGCCAGCACCTTGTTCCCCCTTGGCCAGTCCAGTATCACGTTTTTCATCGAGATCTTCAGGCGGGCGTTGTCGAACGTGGCCTCATACTCTGGGACCCAGACATAGTGGTGGCTCCCGGGCACCTCTCCTTCCATCAGGTAGTTGTCGATGCCCAGCATCTCAAGGACCGCGCTCATTATCATTCCCTGAACCATGCAGTGACCCGCGCTGGTCCTGAACGACTCGTCGATGGAGTACTCGACCATGCACTCGTCCCAGAGATGGCCCCACACATACCCGTAGTCGGGTAGGGAGACCCTCCCCACCCACTCCTTGTTGAGGACGACGAGCTTATCGTATCCACTCGCCTCAAGGGAGAGGGCGGCAAGGTACGCGGCGATGGGGCTCAGCTTGTTGGCCCTGATGAGTATCTGCTCAAGGTAGCCATAGTATTGCCACGCTCTGGCTTTCCTCGCCGGGAGCGCCAAGTCCCATATGCTGTGCAGGGGGAACCACTCTGACAGCGGGGTGGTGCAGGTCTGGCGGCCTGTGCTGCGGCAGCTACAGATCTCCGCCATAGCCCTTTGAGCCCTGTTTTCTAGTCTCGACACGTCTCTCAGTTTCTCAACCATTCCCTTCTCGAACGGGGTTAAAGCGGGAACATTGTTTTGTTTCGTGTATCCTTCCACGGCTTTATGGAGCTCTGGGTTCCTGTCGGTGTCGTCCCTGCCCATCAACGGATACCAGACATGGTCCTCGTTGAAGATTAGCACGGGTTCACCGTCAACCTCCGGGGCCTGTCTCTGGGTTACGGCGTCAACCAGAAGATCATCATGATAAAGATAGGTTCTCTCGTTTCCGCAGTGAACTATGTACAGCCCCTCGTGGCTTCCCCTGCCGACCCTCTCCCTCTGGTATAGGAGGGCGGCTTTCTCCAACTCGGTCACGGTGTTCTCCCTCGTCTTCAGAGTGCTGGCGACGGGCAGCATTCTCCTGTCGAGAAAAGGAAGAACGGGGTAACCTTCCGGGTAAAGGTCCTTGGAAGACACTAGTTTGAATGCGTCAAAGTCGACGGCTGCAAACTTGAAGGGGGGGTACTTCCGGAACTGCATGTCCGTGAGGAACTCGCGGCTATGCACGTCCTTCACCGCGTAGGAGTTGCTGTACCCACGGTTTGTTGTTATGTGTGTTATGAACCTCGAGTCCCCCTTTAGATGGACCTCGGGGTGAACTAGAGACAAGACCCGGGATGCGTAGAGACCGTATCTCGTGTACCTGTCGTCTTCAGCCTCAGATACGGCTTTTCTCCAGGACTCCTCATGTACTTTCGATGATAAATTCATTTTTACATCACAGTTATAGACTGAAAAATCAACGGACCATGGGTTTATTACATTTTAGAGCCCCAGAGAACGTTAACACCGTTTTTCCATATTCAAGATGTTGTCATATAGCCATCCAGAATTTTTTTCTCGATATTCCATGTAACCGGGTATAAAACAGGACTGAAGAACGTCATTTCAGTGAAACAGGGGAAAAGGTGCGGGAGGAGGGACTCGACCACAAATTTACTAGTAAAAACTAGGTTTCAAGCGCGCGCCCTAGTGGATCGGGGACGCTGAGTCGAATAACTTTTCATCTGGACCAAGTTTAGAAGAAAGCTAACCACTTGGGAATGAAACGAAATACCCTTTCATAAAGCTGGGGAAACAACTATAGCGTACAATCATTGGGTAATATCATCGACAGTGAATTCTTTGTATTTTAGCCCAAGTATTTTATTTGGTTGAAATATCCAACGCGGTTCACATATAATGTGTTCCTCGTAGTCATTGTATTCGCAAATCAGTGATTTTGGTTGACAGGCGGACTTCCCGTCGGCGCACAGCTGGTCCCTCTGGACATCGACGGATACGGTGTTCCATGTGACTGGTATCTTCAACTTGGTGGGAAAACGGGTATGATGCTACGAGGAGAGATACCGCTTTCAAGGACCTACCATGATGTCTTTGAAAGAACGTCAACGGCGCAGAGCCAAGCCCCCTGGGCGAGTTAACCTTTTTCGAATCCTTCAATAACCCAGGCGGGATACGTCACAGAATGGTGAAGCCGCTGCGCCTCGACCTGTCGCTCCCATACATCACCGAGGGGCTGGAGGGCGTAGGGGGCAGGATCAGGGCGCGCCCCGAGGACTTCGTGGTCGAGGAGGTTGCCCTCTACGAGCCCTCGGGCGTCGGTAGCCACCTCTACGTCAACATAACCAAGGTGAACCAGACCACCCGGGACGTGCAGCTCCAGCTGGCAGAGCTCTTCAGCCTCAGACCCGAGAACATAGGCACCGCGGGGCTCAAGGACAAGTACGCCGTGACCACGCAGACGTTTAGCATACTCTTCGAGAAGAACGACGTGCGGCCCGGCGACGCCGTGGAGCTCATCGAGGGCAGCCTGGACGTCAAGGTGAACTGGGCCAAGTTCCACGGCAACAAGTTCAGGGCGGGCCACCTCATAGGTAACAGGTTCAAAGTAATGATCACCGACATACGTATGCCCACGAGCCGGGCCGCCGAGAACACGAGGAGCATAGCCGAAGTGATCCATCTGAAGGGGCTGCCCAACTACTACGGCGGGCAGAGAATCGGGAGAGGCGGCAAGAACGTGCAGGAGGGCTGGGAGATACTTCAGGGGCGGAAGACGTTCGCCGACAGGTGGCTCAGGAAGCTCCTGGTCTCAGCGTACCAGAGCTACCTGTGCAACAGATATCTGGCCGAGAGGGTGAGGCGCGGCCTCTTCGGCAGGCTGCTGCTGGGCGACATAGCGAAGAAGCA
>CAZCKR010000026.1:0-19394 GCA_964499305.1 uncultured Candidatus Bathyarchaeia archaeon
AACTCGCCCTCCATGACGGGGATGCGCCAGCACCTTTGCCGCGCCTCCCATCCGTCGCCCATCCGCATCTTCACCTGGTAGCCGTCGCCGAAGAACCGGACGCTCTTGCCGACGTCGATCATGGCGTCGGCCATCTCCTCAGGCAAGCCGTTGAACACCGCGGTGGTCGGGCAGGTGAGCACACACTGGCCCAGCCTGTTGAGCAGGGACGTCGCCAGCTTCTTCGCCGAGAACCCGAACACCATGACAGCGGTGCCGTGCCTCCCGTCCAAGGACTCCTCGGGCGGTATCTCGGCCTCTACGCCTGCCTCGCAGTCGCACGCGATGACGCTGGTGGCGAACCCTGTCATCTCCGCGGCGGCCGTGTTGGCCCACTTCCTGCTGGCCGCGGTGATTATCAGCCGTGTACCCCACATGCCGAAGCCCTCGGCGAAGGTGTCCTCTATCTCGACTCCGTTAAGCCTGAAGCTCACTTCCATACACCTCCCTGAGCCTTAACCACTCGTTGCGTGGGCAGGTACGCGTCCTCGACGGGGTAGTTTTTGAAGCTGACCGTGTAATAGTTCTTGAAGTCGGCCTCAAGCTCCTTCACCAGCTCCTGCTCCAGCTCGGGCGGCGTCTCCGCCTTAACCCAGTAGGTGGAGCCCAGAGGCGTGGAGACAACCTCCCCGTCCTTGACCACCACCTCTCCGCCCTTTATGGTGTAGCTTGCCAGCCTGAACGCCCTCTCGATCTCGGCGTACTGGCTGGGCCTCCACTTGGATGGGTCGACGTCGTACACGCTGATATCCGCGTCCGCGCCGACGCCCAGGTGGCCCTTATCCTTGAAGCCCAGGACCTTGGCGGTTGCGGCGCGGGTGACTATGGCTACCTCGTTGAAGGTGTACTCCCTGTAGTTGCCGGCGAGGCTCGTCTTCTTCATCACCGCCTTGTTGCTCTCAAGCATGGTGTCTGTGCGGGCCTTCCTGCTCATGAGCCACGCGAGGACCTTGGGGTAGTAGATGAAGGGGCCGCCGTTGGGGTGGTCCGTGGTCATGTAGACGCGCCACGGGTCCTTGACCATGAGCGCTATCTCTAGGCCGATGCCCCACTGTATGGCGTTGGCGGGGTTGTTCTTCTTGAATGTGTAGGGGACCACGCCTGCGCCGGCCTCCATCTCGACGTCGCTGTTCACCCACTTGTTGCCGGTGAGGCCATGGAGCCTGAACTGCCATGGGCCGTCCCCCGTCATCGTCGTGGTGTCGGTGAATATGACCTGCCCCATGTCCAGGGTAACGTGGGGGTGAGCGTTGACGTACTTGGCGACCTTGCTTGCGCCCGACTTGAGGGTCATCCAGCTGTCGCCGTCCAGGGCGTTGAACTGGCAGTGGACGACGTGTACGGTGTTCTTCCTGCCCTTCGTGGGCTTGACGCCGGCCACCGCGTCCATGGTGTCAACGGTGGTCTCCCAGTTCCCCGGTATCCCCAGGTTGTTGCAGTGGAGGTGGATGGTGTGGGGCAGCCCCAGCTCCTCGTTAGCCTCCGCCAGCATTGTGACCACCTGGCGCGGCGTCACGTCGAAGCCCTCCACGTTGCCGTCCAGGCCGTCGACGTTGCGGCCCCACTTCCAGTTCTCCACGCCGCCCGGGTTAACTATCTTCACGGCGTAGCCCTTGGTCACCTTGAGGAGCCAGGCCATGAACGCCTTGAGCTTCTCCTTGTCGCCCTCCCTGACGTACTTGAGGGTGAAGTAGTTGTTCCCGAAGAGTGTGAACGCCGCCTTGTCTATGATGGGGGTGTCGTTGAGCTCCTCGTGGACGTGCCTGGCGGCGATGGGCGGCATCGCCGCCTCCATCACCGAGGTGTACCCCATCTGGGCGTACCTGTATCCGGTGACGAAGGTGGAGGGGCAGCTGTACCCTACGCCGCCTCTCGTGTGCTTGCTTCTGGGCACGGGGTCCTTCCTGTGGTCCTCCGGCCGGAGGAGTCTGCCGAGGTTGATCTTGCTGCCCGCGATGTGGCTGTGTATGTCGACGCCCCCCGGCATCACGGTCTTCCCCTTGGCATCGATGACCTTAGCGCCCCTCTCCGGTACCTCCTCCACGACCTTGCCGGCGCTGAGGTGGATGTCCATCCTCTCGCCGTCGACACCGCTTAGAGGGTCGTAGACGTACCCGCCCTTGACTATAATGTCCTTCAATATGCTCATCCTCCCATCCTCTTGATCATCATTTCAAGCACCTCCGCGTCCGAGTGCACGCCCTCCCTGGGCTCCACCAGCTTACTCAGCCTCAGCGGGACGCCGTCCATCCTGTACGCGGTGCCCTCGGCCTCGACGCCCGCCGTGGCGACGGGTATTACCACCTTGCTCAGCATCGTCGTCGGCGTCACCTTGTGGTCCAGGGTCACGACGGGTATCTTGGCGAGGTTCCTGACGACGCCGGCGGGGAACGTCGAGACAGGGTCCGACGCTATCACGAGCGCCGAGTCCGCCTCACCCCTCGCCAGCATGTCGATGCTGGTGTACTCCCCCGGGTTGTACCTTGGGTAGCCCCTGCTGAAGTCCACGGCGTAGGGGTACCCCGTCTGCCACGTCGTCACAGTGTTCGCTCCTCCCACGTTGTAGTGGCCCCTCATCGGCGTCAGCAGGAACTTGGTGTGGTTGTTCAGCTCGGCGACGAGCCCGACGGCGGCGTCGATGTTCATGTGCCGCCCCTCGCTCTGGGTGAGCCCCAGCCCGAAGAAGACGATGCCGAACTTGGCCGTCTTCATCCTCTCCGCGAGCTCCGTCACCTTCTCCCTCGGGACCCCTGCGACGGCCTCCGCCGATAACTCGTGGCCCCTCACGGCTGCCCTCAGCGTCTGGAGGAGCTCGAAGTCCCTGTTGGGCTCAACCTTGACGTACTCGTCCGCCAGCCGCGTGGTCCCCGTCTTCTTTATGTCAACCGCGACGATGTACCTGTCCTTCCTGCCGTTGGGGACGAACCTCCCCTTCGCCATCCCAGAGTACCGTATCAAGTGCCGCAGGTGGGCCTGGGACGGGTTGGAGCCCCAAAAGATCACCAGGTCGGCGCGGTTCTTGACCTCCCCCAGTGTGGTCTTGGACTCGCCCACCTGCTGGAGGGCGAGGATCGTCGGGCCGTGGCACACCGAGGCGGTGTTGTCGACGACGCCGCCGGCCAGCTCCGCGAGCTCCACGGCCTTGGCGATGGCCACGCACTCGGTGGAGCTGAGGCCGTAAACAAGCGGCCTCCTGGAGGTGGAGATTATGTCAGCCGCCGCGTCCACCGCCTTCTCCAGCGGCACCTCGACGCCGTCGACGGTCGGGGCCTCCAGCCTGTTCTTCTCATGGTTCAGGAACTTGCTGCGGGAGATGCCGCACGCGTTCTTGACGCCCTTCACGTGGCCGTCCTCCACGGTGACCTCCAGGTCGTCGCACAGGCAGCCGCAGAAGGGGCAGACGACGTCGGTGAACACGGTCACTTCCTATCGCCTCCCAGGCTCTTCACAAGCTCCTCGATGGACTTGACCTTGCCTCTGGCCGGCGCCACCGTGGCCTCTATGCCCTTGAATATGGGCGTCCCTGTGCCCTCCGTCTCGTATCCGTAGACCTGATTCGCCCATGGACCGTACGGGAAGAACACCATGCCGCACTCCAGCTCCTTGGAGGGCCTCCAGTGTACCACCACCGAGCCGTGCCGCGTCTCCACTGAGACCGCGTCGCCTTCCTTTAGCTTCATCTTCGCCGCGTCTTCTGGGCAGAGCTGGATATGGTTCACGCTCTTGACGTAGTTATCCGAGGTTTTTCCCTCCTCGAGGCCGACTCCCTGCTGGGCGGTCCTCCCCGAGACGAGGGTAACCTTAAGCTTAGCCATTTTACAGTCCCCTCCGGCTCCTAATTCTTCACGGAGCTCTTGATGATGCCGTCGTTGACCTCTCCGTAGGTGAACGTGGCGCCCGTCTCGGCGCACGTCAGGGTGATGGAGGCTGGCGCGAATAGGGCCGGGTCTATCTTCGTGAAGTCGAAGTCGACGGCCTTGTATATCTCGTAGCTGGTCTTCCCGTAGTCGCCGCAGTTGCTCGAAGGCGCCTCCTTGGCTATCTCCTTCAGCTTCTCTTCGTCTTCGTCCACCACGTAGCTGGTCACGCCGCCGTAAGTCAAAGCGTCCTCGGCCCTGCCCATGGCCTTCCCCATGTCGGTATGGACGGGCATCACCGGCGCGTAGCCTGCCCCGTAGAGCACCTTCTTGAGGTCCAGGCCCAGCACGTCGAGCCTGAAGAGCCCCGTCTCCACGATGCGCCCGGATATCTGGACCATCCCCGCCATGGATGTGGTCGAGGTCAGCACCATGTAGACGTTCTCCGGGGCGACGTTGCACCTCTCGGCGATATAGTACGCCGCGGAGTCCGGCGGCTTCTCCTCGGTCTCAAGCAGTATCACGGCCACGTCCGCCTCGTCCTTGTACTCTATCTTCTTGAAGACAGCCTTGGGTTTCAGCGCGAGCGCCCTCGCGGGGCCGGAGCCGTCGGCGGTGTAGCCCTCCGGTTTTATCCTCCACCCTGCGAGCTGGGCCCCGAACAGGGCCACCGCCGGGTGATCGGTGGAAATGACCACCGTCGGCAGCTTCAGTCCTCCATAGTCGGCGTACCCGAGCTCGGCGGTGCCCGCGCCCCCCATGGCGATGCGGGTGGTCATGAGGCCGGCCTCGTAGCCGCCGTGAGCCTCCAAGCCCGTATCGATGACCGTCGCCCCCGAGGGGAGCTTCTCAACGGTCACCCTGTAGTAGTCAGGGTTCGCGATCAACTCTTCAACATGTTTCAGAGCCAACTTGTTTATGCTCAGCACAATCAAACACGGAAGATAATCGGCTTGGAAAATATATAAAACATTTACATTACATATCAGGGCCCTTCGACGTAGTCCACGACGAGGCCCTCTTGGGTCAAGACATAGCGTGTCCCACCGTCTTCCTCGGCTCTCTCGACGCAGTAACCGTCCTCAAGTATCCGTATATGCCAGTCCAGGGTCTTGGCGTCGACGCCGAGGCGCGCCACCAGGCTCTCCATGGTTACGCATCCTTCCTTGAGGGCTCTGAGTATCCTGCGTCTGAGGGGGTTGTTAACGGCGCGGAGGTAGCGTCTGTGCCTCTCCTTGGTCTCCTCCATGGAGCCGCCTATGGTCTTGCTGTCGTCTCTGGACATGTTTCATCCCCTCAGTGGCCTTTGAGGGCGATGACCTCTTTGACCAGCATCTGCTTAAGCGGGTCTGAGATCAGCTCCTTCTCGGGGTGGTCGCTGGACACGAGGATCGCCGTGTCTAGGCCCTTGTCGCCGCCTGCTACGGCCACGAAGTCGCCTTGGGCGAGTCCCTTGCCGACGGCTATGGCTGCGACCTCCAGCGCCGCTTTGATCCCTGGGCCGAACATCATGAGGGTCTCCCTCATCTCCCGGTTGTCTTGGATTGGCAGGTCAGCCTTCTCCACGGCGGCGATCTTTTTCTTCTTCATGGTCTTCTTCACGTCGTCGCTGTACGTGAACTCGGTGACGCTTACCACGGACACCTTGCCGCCGAGGGCTTCGGATAGCTGTATCGCAGACTTCCCCTTGGTGCTCCCAACGACGACCGTCGACGCCCCAGACTCCTCGACCCTCGTCTTCACGGCTTCGAAGACTTGCGCGTTTTTCACCGCCTTTGTGACGTAGAGGGTGGGCTTCTCAGATTTCATTTAAGTCTCACGGTAAATGATCACTGTTATGGGGTTATAGGTTTTTTCTGGCGATACTCGCGTATATTTATCGGTCGTTAAATGTGACAGGAAATGGGTGGACTTAGCTGTGACTAGCCGTTTTTACGTTCATTATTTGAAGTTTAAAATACAACATATTTACTCTATATACCGAGGGATTGAGGGTGTACTCGCCGATTGACCCGGAGTTCTGCGGCCTCCCATGCAGAGTGCTTATGGACAGGAGCGTGCCCACGGTCGAGGCCTCGGAGAGGCTCATGGGCATAGTCAGCAGGCTCATGGAGAACTACCACGGCGACATAATCGCCGTCGACGAAGGCCAGCTCATCGGATGCTTCAACATGTTCGACGCTATGAAGTGGCTCACGGAGTCCGACGTCCACCGGAACGACATCTACGTCAAAGACGTGGTCTGCACCCCGGTGATCTCGGTGGAGACAGAGAACACGGTGGAGGAGGCATTCGGCGTGATGCGGAAGTTCGGGATAACGAGCCTCGCGGTGAATGAGGCTGGGCGGCTGAAGGGCTACATCACCGAGAACGGCATCAAGGAGTGGATGAGCCTATACCCACACTATCTCCGCCTATACCAGGCCGCCAAAGAGGGCAAGTGCAGCGTTCTCATGAACGAGATATTCGGGTCAGGGTCTCCAACCGGTTAGCAGCTGCACGAATATGGAGGCCGCGGTCAGGTCAGCCGTGGTCCCGGGGTTCAGGTCACCGTCGCCTGACCATAGCTCTTCGTCCATTCTACGCACTTCATCCATGAAGTCTGGCTCCCCGCGACGCCTCAGCACCTGGGCGGCTCTTCCGCTGACTTCCTTCGCCTTCTCCACGCAGCTCTTCCTCATGATCAACGAGTCCGGGTGACTGGATAACAGATACAGGAACGTCTCCACTATCGCGGAGTTTACCGTCTCCCCATCCTCTAGACGATGCGAGAGATACCTGTGCCCTTCCTCGAAGGTCACGGTGAACCCGTTGACCCACTCCGAGCATATGGTGTCCCTGTCCTTGCATAGCCCGAAGACCTGAGAGGGCGTCAACCCCTCCTCCTGTATCTGCTTCAGGGACGACTCGTCGGAGACGTCTAGGTCGCCTACCTCCCCGAGGGTCCTCCGCGTCATGGCCGTGTCTATCGCCTTATAGATGTTCACGGTATCAAGGGGCGTCGCCGCCGCGATGACCTCGGTCAGGGACTCCCTTATCCTCGTCGACGACACCCCGCCTTCACGGTAGGCCGCGCCGGCGGCGGCGGCGATGGGCGCGTGGAGAAGCACGACGCCTAGCTGGACGTTGCCTCCCCTCTGCCACTTCAGCATGTCTTCCACTGCACGTAGTATGGTCTCCCCCAGCCCCAGGCTGCTCCAGTCTCCTCCGCTGGATGTGCGGTGGGCTCGGCTGGCCAGGTCCCTGAGCGCGGGCGTGGTGGCGACGCTGCTGGCGAGGAAGTGCTCGTACCGCGTCTCGACGCTGTCCCTAAGCCTGTGGACGTTGCCGGGTTTGGGGTACGCCGAGGCCTCCAGCAGCCCCGCCAGGGCGTGGCACCGCCCCACGTAGTCCCCCGCCTCGGCTCCCCTCGTCATCAAACCTGAATGTGCTTCGTCACCTTAAAAGCTGGCTACCGCCCAGTATTCTGGGGCAAGTTGGACACGGCTTCACGTTTCCTCGAGGGGGACTATATAGAGACTGTTGACGGGCTTTTCTTCGCCGTCAAGGGGCTTCACCACCCCGTGGACGGCGTCATAGCCACCCTGCGCTACGTGCCCGATCCGGAGGGGGAGAGGAAGAGAGACGGCGTCAGGTACAGGCGCATGTACGATGTCGATGTGACCACTAGTTTACTGGCCGCGGAGTACCCCGGCTACCTCAACAGAGTCGAGGGGCTCTCCCTCTTGCTCCAGACTGTGCCCCTGGAAAAGATTAGGCGGGTCTACAAGCCAGTCGAGAGCCTGACCCGTATAATGGAGGGTCCTAGGAGGGAACCCGAGACGACGTTGGCCAGGTTCGTGGAGGCTCTGCGTGACGCCAGCGGAGTGCCTGAGGCTTGCTTCGGAGTCTCCGGCTCCCTGCTAATCGGCCTCCAGCGGCCGGAGTCCGACGTCGACCTCAACGTCTACGGGGCCTCCGAGGGCAGATTGGTCTATGAGGCGCTGAAGAGCCTGAGAGAAGAGCTTGACTGGGTGAAACCTTACGACAACTCCTCCGTCCAGCCGGTACTTGAGGCTCGTTGGGGCGGAACAGGCCTCGGCCTCGAAAAGCTAGTAGGCGTTGAGAAGGCTAAGGTGCTCCACGGCCTCGTGTGTGGCCGCGACTACTTCATGCGGCTGATCAGGGACCGTGAGGAGGACGATGCGAGCAGGCCGCTGGGAGCCGTCACCGTCAGGGCCACGGTGACCGACGCCGAGGGCGCGATATACACGCCGTGCCTCTACCACTTATACGGCGCCGAGGCCCAGGGGCACGAGGTGACCGAGCTTCTGAGCTTCAGAGGCAAGTTCACCGAGATGGCTGTGATGGGCGACGTCGTCGAGGCGCGTGGGACCCTCGAAGTGGTTGGTGGAGGGGAAAAGCGTTACCGGGTCGTGCTGGGCGGTAGGGGCGACTACCTTGTGCCCGTGAGGCTCCTCGACGCATAAAGGATTTAGATAACTATATTCATGAGGTATTAGCTTCAACAGTTGGTACGTATGGACGCCGGGTTCGCGGAGACGCTTGACTCCCTCGGGTTCAGGGAAGGATGCATAGCCGAGGTGGTGCTGGTCACCGTCAACCCGGACGGCTCCCCCAACGCGGCTCCCATGGGCGCCAAGAGGGTGGGTGGAACGGTCTTCGAGGTCATGCCCTTCAAGACCAGCGCCACCTACAGGAACCTCCTGAGCGACCCGAGGTCGACGATGAACGTCACAAGCGACCCCACGGTGTTCCTTGCGACGGCGTTCAAGGACGAGGTATCCACGCAGCCCGCGATGGCTGGGCTCTGTCTCAGTGGATGCGACGCGTGCATAGCGCTTGAGAGGACCGAGGGCGTGGAGGTCTCTGCTGACAGGTATCTTTTCAGGAACAGGGCGAAGGAGGTGGCAGTGCACGCCTCCCACCCCAGGGTCTTCAGCAGAGGCGTAGCGGAGGCAGTGGAGGCGGTGATCCACGCCACCAGGGTGAAGGCTTTCCGTGTGCAGGGAAGGCACGGAGACGCGCATACGCTGGATGAGAAAACAAGAGAATGTATAGGCGTCGTCAGGAGGGTCTCAGTCGGTGGCTCCCCGGAGGCGGAGACCGCGGACAGGCTTGAAATATTGCTGGAGAGATGGAGGTCTGAGACATAGAGGTCACCGTCAGGGCGCCCAGCAGGCTCCACTTCGGCATCATAGACATGCGGGGAGATCTGGGCAGGATGCACGGCAGCGTCGGCGTCGCCACGGAGGAGCCCACCCTCATACTCAGGGCAAGCGAGTCTGACACAGTCTCGTTCGAGGGCTACAGGGTGAAGCGTCTCGAGGAATACACCAGGAAGGTATTCGAGATACTCGGTGTGGAGGGCGGGGCCAACATCAGGCTGGAGACGGACATCCCTGAGCACTACGGGTTCGGCTCGGGCACCCAGCTCGCCCTCAGCGTCGGCGCCGCCGTGTCAAGGCTCCATGGCATAGACATCGACGTCATTGAGCTCGCCCGGCGGCTCGGTCGGTCCAGACGCTCCGGTGTTGGCACCCACGCCTTCATGAGGGGAGGTTTCATCGTGGACGGCGGCCGCCCCGTCGGCGACCCTGACATGGTGCCGCCGCTGGTATTCCGGGCCGACGTCCCCGAGGAGTGGCGGTTCGTCATCGGCCTACCAAAGATCAAGGACAGGGTCAGCGGTGAAAGGGAGGCCATGGCGTTCAAGAGGCTGGAGCCTCCGCCCCGGAGCCTCGTGGCTGAGGTGTCCCACGTGGTGCTGCTCCAGATGATCCCCGCCGTCATCGAGGGGGACATAGAGGCGTTCGGCGGCTCCATGACGGCCATGGACAGCATGTTCGGCGACTACTGGGTCGAGGTCCAGGGCGGCAGGTACGGCCACCCCAGGATAGAGGAGGGGGTGAACCACCTCCTCGCCGAGGGAGCCTACGGGGCCGGCCAGAGCAGCTGGGGCCCCGCCTACTATGGCCTCGCTGGGAGCGAGAGCCACGCCGAGGAGCTCACGGAGAGCCTGCAGGCCATGCTTGACGAGACAGGCGGCGGCGACGCTTTCTACTCGCGCCCAGACAACAGGGGCGCCGTGATAAAGGTATCCGGTGGATGAGTTGAGGGTCCTCATAGTCACGGGGACCCTCGCCGAGGCCGAGGTCCGGAGACACACGGAGGGCCTGAGCCACCGTGTCGACGTCTACACTCTGCCGGTAACTGTCGCGGCCTTCATCACCCCAGGCTACGCCGCTAGACAGCTAGGCGGCGTAGATCTGAGCGGCTACGACATGATCCTTCTACCAGGGTCGGTGAACGGCGACGTGTCCCCTGTGGAGAAGGCCACCGGCGTACCCACCTACAAGGGGCCTATCCACGCCGCCGACCTCCCCCTGGTGATCAGGGACGACGTGGAGCTATCCAGGACGGCGCCGGCCAACGAGCAGGTGGCCGACGTCATCCAGTCCAAGGCGCTTGAGGAGATAGAGGCGGTGGACCGGGACTGGCGGAGGGTCCTGGAGGAGAGGGGCGGCATGGTGCTGGGCAGAGGAGAATGGAAGGTGCCGGTGGGCCCCGGCTTCCCCATGAGGGTGGTCGCGGAGATAGTGAACGCGCCCCTCATGGAGCCTGGCGACGTGACGAGGAGAACCGCCTACTACGAGTTCCAGGGCGCTGACCTCATAGACATCGGCATGCTTGCCCGAGACCCGAGGCCGGAGTCCATACGGGGCATAGTGGACGCCGTCAGGGAGGCCACGGAGATGCCCATCAGCATAGACTCCCTGGAGCCCACGGAGATCGAGGCCGCCGTGGACGCCGGCGTCGACCTAGTGCTCAGCCTCGACGCGGGAAACATCGAGGAGGCCGCCCCAGTGCTGGGCGACGCGGCGGCCGTGATCCTCCCCACCAACATGAGGGAGGGCGTATTGCCGAGGGACGCCCATGAACGCGTCGATATGATGCACAGGAACCTGGCCCTAGCAAGGGAGCACGGCGTCACGGATATAGTTGCAGACCTGGTTGTCGAGCCGCTCCTGAGGCCTGGGCTCGTGGAGGCCCTCAAGGCGTTCCAGCTCTTCCACGTGGAGGAGCCGGGGACGCCCATACTCTTCGGGATAGGCAACGTCACAGAGCTCATAGACGCGGACTCGACGGGGGTTCACGCCGCCATAGCCGCGCTGGCCGCGGAGGTGGGCGCCGACATGCTCCACGTCCCCGAGCACAGCGTGAAGAACAGAGGCGGCGTCCGGGAGGCCGTGGAGGCGTCCAGGATGATGTTCCTCGCCGAGAGGCGCGGCACGCTCCCAAAGGACCTGGGCGTGGACCTTCTGGTGCTCAAGGAGAAGCGGTGGGTCGAGGAGTCGTACACAGAGCATCCTGAGGCCGAGACAGTCCAGGGTTATCCGGAGCCAGAGTACAGCCCCGACCGGAGGGGCTGGTTCAAGATAGCTGTCGACAGGGAGCTGGGCGAGATAGCGGCCATCCACTACCCTCCGGGTATGGAGGAGCCCGACGTCGTAGTCAGGGGAAGGGACAGCCAGATGATCTACCAGACCATCATAAGGGAGGGCCTCATCTCGAAGCTGGACCACGCCGCCTACCTTGGGAAGGAGCTTGAAAAGGCCCACATCGCCCTGATGCTCGGCAGGTCTTATGTTCAGGACCGGGTCCTCTTCGGAGGCCTCAGTTCTCTCTGACCCTGATTATCGCCACCGGGTGGTGGTGAACCATGTCCATCATCTCCCAGGTGACCCCCGTGAGGCCGGTACCCATGCTCTCCGCCATGCCCCAGACGGTTCTCCCCGCGCCGCGGCCGCTGTGCCGGTGATAGAGGCTCGCGAACCAGAGCGCCCTGTCCGGGTTCAGGCAGCCGCCGGCGACGGCTACGGGGGTCTGCCTTGCTCTCAGGCCGAGGGCTCGGCCCAAGACGAAGGCGAGGAAGCCTCCGAGATGCACGAGGCCAGGGGTTTGCACTCTCCGCGGGGCCATGTGGAGGCTCCGCCAGGTGTACGTGGTGTCGCCGTCCACGATCATGACGGTCACGTCCACCCCCGTCTCCTCCTTCACGCGTTGAAGTATCTCCTCCGCCGCCTCCGCGGGCTCCCTGAGCGGCAGGCAGACGTAGCTGTACGGCAGGTTGCTCGCGTCTATCCCTCCCTCCGAGTAGTGCCTCAGGCTCTGCGATAGGCCGGCGTACCATATGGCCGTCTGCTTGTGGGCGGCCCCTTCTACCCCCGGGTAGTTCCTCAGGTTCTCCATGGTCTTGTCTTTAAGCTTCGTCAGCCTGCCCAGCGGGCCTCCCCAGACTCTTCTCGTCCAAGTCACCGCGAGGAGCCGGGCCACGGGGCCGGGCCGGACGCTGGACTCGTCCACAAGGTTTCCTTGGGCCGTGGAGACGGCCTTCTCGCTGACCGCCAATATGTCGCCGTCCCTGACGTGGGTTCTAACCGCCTCCGCGATCTCTTGTCCGTAGTCTGTGCCCGGGCGCCAGTAACTGGTCCTGATGGGTTTGATCCGGATCTTCATACCCGGTCATGCTACGGCTTGTATCTGGCCACGAGATAGTCTTTGAGCTCGGCTACGGCGCGTACCGCCGGGGCTTCGGCGTCGTAGTCCAAGGCGGGGATCCCCTTCATGTCCGCCTCGCCGACGGCGTCGTCGTAGGGCACGTAGGCCACCACCGGTACCCCCATGGCGTCCATGTTCTCCTCTATGAACCTTCTCTCGGCTTCATTGCCCACCTTGTTGCCGACGGCGTGCACCTCCTTGATCTCTATCTCCTCGGCCAGCCTCAGAATCCTCCGCATGGTGTCCATGGACTTCATCCTAGGCTCCACGACCACGACCATGGCGTCCATCCTCCTCGCCGTGCCTCTGCCCAGGTGCTCCAGGCCGGCCACCATGTCCATGACCAGCACGTCGCCCCTCTGTATGAGGAGGTGCTGCATCAGCACCCTGAGCAGCGCGTTGGCTCCGCACATGCAGCCGGTGCCGCCGCCCCTCACGGTGCCCATGACGAGGAGCTTGACCCCGCCCGGGGCGTTGACTCCGAACCTGTCCACGATGTCGTTGACGGTGGGCGCCATGTTGAACATCGGTGCGTACGACTCATCAGAGGCGACCCCCGTCTTCTCCCTGATGAGGCCCTCGTTCTCCGTGAGCGGCACTATTCTGTCGGCTACGTCGCTGGGTATCCCGAGGGAGTACGCGAGGTTGAAGTTTGGGTCCGCGTCCACCGCCAGCACGTTGTACCCATCCGATGCGAGGAGCCTGCTCAGGGTGCTCGCTATGAACGTCTTCCCGACGCCGCCTTTCCCGGCTACGGCTATCTTCACGGCTTACACCTACCTCGGGTAGCCTACCTTCGTGGCTATGGTCTTCACGGACTGGTATGTGGGGGAGTCGTCGGGGAGCTCAAGGAGGGACCTGCCTTCCAGGTTGTACTCCGTTATCCTCGGGTCTGCGGCGATCCTGCCCAGGTACTCGAAGGGCTGTTTGCGGGCCTCGTCGTCGAGGCTCTCGGGGAACCTGTAGCCGCCGACGAGGTAGTAGTTCTCGAACTCGATGTCCACCTCCTGCATTATCCTGTGGCTGCGCTTGGCGTTGTCGAAGCTCTTCTTCGACGGGTCCAGTATGTTGAAGACGTCGCCCACCTTCTTGGTTATCCGCCTGTTAAGGTGCTCCACGCCGGCCGGGGAGTCCACTATGACGTGCTTATAGTTTTTAGACCACCTCTCCATGATCAGACCCAGGCTCCTGTCGGGGAGGCAGTAGCACCCAGCGATCCATTTGGTGCCGACGCCGAGGAAATCAAAGAAGCCTCTACCCTCGTAAAGGGTCTCCTGGAAGAGAAACGGCTCGATCTTGTCGGTCGGCGTCATCCCGGTCATCCGCGTCATGCGGCGCTCCTCAAGTATATCGGATAGAACGTCGGCTATCGACTTCTTCCTCTCGGCCGCGAGGTCTATTCCCAGCATCTCTGCGAGGCTCTGGTCGGGGTCGGAGTCCACGAGTAGCAGGGGCTCGACCCCCGACTCCCCGAGGAAACGTGAGAAGAGGGTCGTGAACGTGCTCTTCCCTGTCCCGCCGCGCCCGGTTATTACGATTGTGTCTCCCATCTGTTCCACCAATATTATGCCCGTAAGCTAAGTTTGGGTACGGGCGTCGCTCTGTGATACATGGATGTGGCGGCTTTAAAACTAACCACCGCTGAGGGTGGGGAAGTACTGCTTGGCTCCTGGCAGGTACAGCGCCATGCTGTACTCGTCGATGAACTCGATGTCCACGAGCAGGTCCACGTACACCATCTTCTGCGCCACCTCCCTGGCCTCCCGCCGCTTCTCCATGGACATCAGCGTGGCGTAGGCGCCGGAGAGCGAGCCGTTGCCTATGGGGTAGACTGTGCCGTTGGGGAACTCCGGGAAGATTCCTAGGCGGGTGGCGTTCTCCAGGTTCGTGAAGGTGCCGAAGGCGCCTGCGAGGTATATGTTCTTCACGTCCTCGATGCCTATCCTGAGCTTCTTCATCAGCACGGTTATGCCGCCGCACGCCGCGGCCTTGCTGTCGATGACGTAGTCCAGGTCGGCCTGGGTGAGCACTATGTCTTTCCCGATGCCGGTCTCCTCCGCCGACACCACAAGGTACTCCAGGCCCCATTTCCCCTCTCGGACCATGGGGGAGCCCGGCACCAGCTTGCCCGAGAAGTCCAGGACGCCCACCCTGAAGATCTCGGCGACCAGGTCTATGAGCCCTGAGCCGCAGATGCCCTTGGGCTTCGCGTCGCCGATGACTGACACCTCGGCTTTCTTGTTTTCGTCGTCGATCTTGATGTGGTCGATGCCCCCGGCGGCGGCCCGCATCCCGTGCCTGACGCCCTCCCCCTCGAAGGCTGGGCCCGACGCGCATGACGCCGAGAAGAGCCAGCTGCTGTTCCCGAAGACCACCTCGCCGTTGGTGCCCAGGTCCACCATGAGGCTCATGTCCTCCGATTTGTGCATGTCGCCGGCGAGGACGTCGCCTATGGCGTCGCCGCCGAGGAACCTCGACACGTTGGGGACGCAGTACGCGTAAGCCTCGGGGTTCACGGCCAGCCCCACGTCCCCGGCCTTGACGATTATGGGGTCCCTCGATACCTCGATGTTCGCCATCTCCAGGTAGTAGGACTCTAGGCCGGCGAAGAGGTGGTTCATGACTGTGTTGCCGCCCACCGACACGTCCGATATCTTGGCGGCTTCCACCCCCGTCTCCATGCTGAGCCGTGCTATCAGGTCGTTTATCGTCTCAACGACTATGCTCTGGAGCTTCTTGAGGCCCTCCGGGGTCTTGGTGAGGGCTATGCGTGTTATCAGGTCCTCGCCGTAGGTGATCTGCCTGTTCATGCCTGAGGCGGTGCCCAGTATGTCGCCGGTGGTGAGGTCCACGAGTATGGCGACCACCGTCGTGGTGCCTATGTCGATGGCCAGCCCGTGGTTGGCGTCTCGGGTGTCCCCGGGCTCGGCGTCTATTATCTCGGGGAACCCGGTGGTGCGGGTCACAGTGACGGTGACCTCACCCTCTCCGCTGAGGCGGTCCAGCTTCTCGTGTGTGTCGTCGTTTATCCTGGGCTGTGGGCCGTCGTAGTCTTTAAGGCGTACGCCGCGCCTCTGGAGGAGCAGCGAGCTTCTAGGCTTCCCGGTGGGCTCGGCTAGGTACTTTTTCGACGCCGGGTTCAGCGTCTCGAGTTCGAGCTTGCTGCTTAGCAGTATCTTGGGGTCGTCTATCCTGCTCTCGGTGGGTATGGTGAACACGCAGTCCTCGATGAGCTCCACCATGCAGGCCAGGTGGTAGCCCTGCTCCAGCTCGTCGTGGCTGAGGAACTTGTCAGGCATCGTGGACTTCTTCTTGACTTTCCCTTCTTCGAGGATGACCTTGCATTTGCCGCAGAGCCCTTTTCCGCCGCAGAGCGCCTCTATCCTTATGCCTTCCTCGCGCATACGGTGTAGTAGGTTGTCTCCTTTCTCTGCTGTCAGCTCCCTGTTTATTGGGTTGAATAGTACGCGTATGCTCAAGGTTCTTTCAGATTAGGGTGTTAGGTGTTCCTAAAAATGTTTAGCTTATCACAGGTCTCTGCCGGTGACGGTGCGTGAAATAAAAGGGGATATGATCCCGCTACAGGTTATAATGGAAAAAAAAATTTAGTTTATGGTCTGTACCGCGCCGTCCTGCTGTACCCAGAGGCTGGTCGCCGCGTCGCCGTTCTCCACGGTGACTATGAACGCCGCCGAGGGGTTCAGGTTGTGGCTGACGGCTGCGCTGAGGCTGCCTGACGTGTATGTCTTCGTCGTGGCGCCTATTAGCCCCGAGTTGGGGTTGGATACGCTCCAGCCGCCGGGGTTGACTATATCCAGGTACTCCCGGGCCTTGTCCCTCGCCCACTCGTGGCTCTGCGGGACCGGGTTGAAGGGTTCTGGTGTGACCGCGTAGGCGTAGATGCCGTACAGGGTCGCGGCGTTCACCGCTACCAGGAGGAAGGTGATCGCCGTTTTATTCGTTTTAATCATCTTTGATCGTATTGAGCCAACATGTAACTCAGAGACTATACCAGGGATGCGAACACTTGTTCTAAACGGTAGCATTATACTCGACTCCGTTCATAAGGAGATCGTGAACCAAGATGAACTCAACTAAGACATGGTTAATCGCGATCCTTGTCATCGGGGCGCTTCCAGCCCTCTCGATCTACGCCTGGCGGACCACGCCGGTTTTCACGGAACAAACGGCGGTGAAGACGGCGACCAGGTTCCTGTCGGAGGCGCCGACGTACAGCTGGGACGGCGTTGAGGGCTCCATCCGGGTCCTGGACTCCTATAAGACTCAGACCCCGGACGCCGTCTGGACGGTCGTCATCGAGTTCACGTGCGCCCACGCGGGCTACGGCGACAGATCCGGCCAGATGGTGGCCGCCGTCGTCACCGACCACGTGATCACCGTCACCGTGGAGGACGGCTCCGTCGTGGAGGCTGTGATCGACGACGTCTGGGACGAGCTGCGCCATACAACGCCGATACACGACGACACGACGCCCACGGAGGCGGAGGAGTTGGCGATAGAGTTCATTGAGAGCTCGCCGACCTTCAGCTTCGACGGCGTCCCCGGCTCGATAGAGATCATAGACGTCGTGGCGGCTGAGAGCTACCCCGTCCAGTACTTCATCACCGTCGCGTTCGAGTGCAGCCACGCAGGTTACGGAGACAGGACTGGACAGGTGCTTGCCCAGGTCATCACTCGTCACGTGATGAGGATAAACATCAGCGACGACCAGGTGCTGAACGCCGTCATAGACGGCAAGTGGGACGAGTTGAACCAAAGAGAGAAGGTCGTATCCGAGCTTCTCCCACCCGGGGAGGCGAAGGACAGCGCCATCGCGTACATCATCGAACACTACGAGGAGCTCTCGGGCATTGAGGTGCCTACGGAGTGGGCCGAGATCCATGAGGGCGGTCAACCTGCAGTCATTGGATACACCAAGCAGATGTATAAGGCGGGGGACTGGAATGTGTACGTGGGATACGCCGTCGTGGCGCGCCCAGTATATGACGTGGAGATCGAGTACAGCGGCGAGCCCGCCTTCAACTGGAACGGCACAGTCGACCAGAGCTCGACGGTGACAGAGCTATCCACGAGCTTAACGGCTACTCAGACGGAGATACTGGGCCCAGAGCAGGCTAGGGACATCGCGGTGGAGTACGTCACGGCCAACTATCCTGAGCTTGCTGACGAGGAGCCCGGCGTCTGGGAGATGGAGAACCTGACGCCGGAGGGGCTGCTGGGCTTCAGCAGGCTCCAGTATGTCTCTGGAAGCTGGACCGTGGAAGTCAACTTCCCCGTTGTCTGGAAGCCAACCTACTCTGTGGAGCTCACTGTGGACGCCGAGCCGGTCTTTGAGTGGTTGGGCTCCGTCGACCAGGACGGCTCAGTGAGCACAAGGACCGAGTAAACCCCACTTTTTTCCCTGTTTTTATGGTTCAAGCTCTCTCGGTATGCGTGACTCGCATGGTACAGCCGTCTGGCAGAAGCCGCACCCGTAGCCTTCGAACCCGTAGTGTCGGGGCACGTACTCCCGAGTCATGTTCACGTAAAGGCGGCAAGCCTTCTTGTCGTGCCCTTCCTCGGTTATGGCGCCTATGGGACACCGTTCCATGCATTTCTTGCAGCTGCCGTCAGCGTAGAAGAGGCAGTAGGCGTGGTGGTCTGTGTAGGGCCTGGGCGTGAGATCGATCCTGATGTTCGCCACGACGCTGCCTGTCCTCATAGCTTTCCCACGGGGCGTTATGAGGCCGTCGCTGAGCCCGAAGGTTCCCAGCCCGGCTGCGTACGCGGCGTGCCTCTCGGACCACGTGGAGGCATAGAGGTACTTCTCGGAGGTGGCTCCCTTCCACAGCGGAGACAGCATGGGGGCTACTGCCTCGACGCCCTCCTCGGCTAGCTTCTCAACCACGTGATCCCTAAGCCTGACGTTCACCTCCTCGCCGAATATTCTGGAGCGCGCCCAGCGCTCGCTGGGGAAGTGGGTCTCCTTCCTGTGGTCCCGTTTCGTGGCGTCCGTCTGGGGCAGTATCCAGCTCACCACGGTGAGCTCCTCTGGCTTGAACTCCTTGCCCGGGTAGGCGTGGCTGATGAACGCCAGCGGCGACAGGTAGAAGCCGCCTATGTCCTGCTTGTAGAACTTGTAGAGGGGGTCGGCGCCGCTGCTGAAGCCGACGAGGGGCTCGGCCCACGCTGGCTCGCCGCCCCACTTCTGCATACTGTTCTCTGGGCCTGCTATGAAGTCCTTGATCACCTTCTCCATCCATCGAGCCGGGTCGTCACGTAAGTATGCCACGCCGTCCTAACCGTAAGCGCTTTATTTAAAACAGACTTCATCAAGTTAACAAGCCCCGCGGGGGAGAGCGGTTGACAAACGAGAGGTACCTCTATCTCACCTGGATGGATGTCCAGCGTCTATCCGAGAAGCTCGCCGACCAGATAGCCGAGAGCGGTTTCCGGCCCGACATCATCGTGGCGGTGAGCCGCGGCGGCTTCGACCCCGCAAGGATTCTGAGCGACGAGCTCAACATCAGGAGCCTCGCGAGCCTCCAGGTCATATACTACGCGGGGGTCAACGAGAGGAACGACAAGCCTCAGGTGAAGTACCCGCTCAACGCGGACATTTCGGGCCTCAACGTGCTTGTTGTTGACGACGTCGCCGACTCCGGGAGCAGCCTCAAGGTCGTGAAGGATTATATTGACAACCTCGGTCCAAGGGAGGTTAGGATAGCTACCCTGCACCACAAGCCGTGGAGCACCTTCGAGCCCGACTTCTACGCGGAGTCTGCTGACAAGTGGATAATCTACCCGTGGGAGCCACGGGAGAGCATCGAGGACATAAGAGAGAAGCTGCTGTCTGAGGGGGTCCCCGAAGACGAACTCGCCGTGAAGCTCACTGAGATAGGGTTCACCAGTAAACAGGTGCGGCGGTTCCTAGGA
>CAZCKR010000027.1:0-18153 GCA_964499305.1 uncultured Candidatus Bathyarchaeia archaeon
GAGACCCCGACGCCCGTGTGGGCCGGGGCAAGAAGGGCTTCCTCCTCGGCTACCAATCGCTGTTCCTCGTGGATATTGAGGGGTTTCCGCTGGGTCATGTGGAGGCTCCGTTGAATGTTAACGAGAAACAGCTGGTCGAGGAGCTGCTGCTCCGGGTGCTGGGCGAGTGCATCGAGGTGGAGCTCCTAGCCGGGGACAGCCAGTTCGAGTCCCAGAGCATCTTCCAGCTCCTCGAGTCACTGAAGATGAGCCACATCATCGCCTGGAGGCGGCTGAAGAGCCGGGAGAACCCATCCGACGTGCTCTCCGTGAAGGATCGCATTGACGTGGAGGGCCCGGAGTGGAAGAAGGCTATCTATAAGCGGCTGAGGGCTGTGGTGGAGGGCTTCAACGGCAGGGCGAAGAGCAGGCTGGCGTATCAGCGGCTGACCTGGCAGGGACTGGAGAACGCGAACATTCATGTTAGTCTCGTCTTGATGGTGGCTTACGCTGTGTGCATTGCCGCATACGGTATCGGGAAGCCGGAGCTCCGGCAGAGCGTAGCCTTCTTCTCTTGAGGATGGGTGTGGGGTCTGGTGTGCTTGGGTTAGCGGATGCTATGGGTTTATGGGTGTCATGCGATGTCTTTGTGGGGTTGAGTCTTCTCTGTTGAGTGGTATGTGTGGGGTCTTGGGTTTGTTTGCTGGAGACGCTGTCAGGGAGGAGCCGAGAATCAGCCCAAAGAATCAAAAACACTCAATTATTGAACTCGCCTGCGCGCATCCAGCTACCCTGAGATCACCCTCGACACGGTAAGATCCCTGTTGGCAGAGACAGAGGCCCACCTATTCGCATAGAGCTACCTACGTGCGTGGTTGCGTTGATCTCTGTGGCTCCCTTCGATAGTGTGTGTAGGGCCATAATTTTATCCCCCACACACATATTTTTACTAGTAACAAGCGACCCCGAAAAAACGCTTATTCCATATAACTAAGAAAATCGCTCCGTCAGGCCGCCCCAAAAACCTCCATCCAGGGGGGAGGGGGGTATACGAGAAAAGGCGAGCCGACGCCTCTTCCACCGAAAGGAGCCCCAGAAACACCCCTTTCTGATCAAATCATATACAAAAGTGTCGTCCACCGAACACAAAAACGCTGCCAAAAAAACGCTTACTCCCGGTAACCAGGAACACCGACCCCCACAAAAAAAATTTTTCAAGATTACAAGTAACTTGTAACAAATCACATATAGCCCACAATCGAGCCTAAAAAATATTCCAAGTAACGGGGAGAAACACGCACTGGAAACAGGGGAGGGGGTTACATATAGTAAACCTGAAAACAGGCCACTTCCACCAAAAGAAAGCCTAGAAACGCCCCAATTGAGCCCAAATGTATACAAAAACGGGGTTCAAAAACGGCGAAGCCATACAAAAAACTGTAACACAGGTGGCTCCCAAGCACGATGCACATGGAAAACCCGTAAGTAACTGCCTCTGTATCATAGATGCCACCGTTGAAGACCTCGGGTTCAACGTGAAACACATCACGCACCCTTGCTCCGAACAACACTTAAAGCCCAGCCATCCAAACCATCACCATGACGAAGGTAGCTGTCATAATAGGCAGCGAGTCCGACGCCGACCAAGGCGAGAAGGCAGCCATGATGCTCGACGAGTTCGGCGTACCATACGAGCTCAACGTAATCTCTGCGCACCGCAACCCGGAGAGGCTCGCCTCATACGTAAAGAACAGCGACGCAGACGTCTACATCTGCGTAGCAGGCCTCGCGGCGGCCCTGCCGGGAGCCGTAGCAGCACAGACCGTCAAACCCGTCATCGGGGTGCCCAAGGACGTCAAGCTCGGGGGCCTCGACAGCCTCCTCAGCATAGTCCAGATGCCCACAGGCGTGCCCGTCGCCACCGTAGCAATAGACGGCGCCAGAAACGCCGCCCTACTGGCCGTGGAGATACTCGCCCTCAGCGACAAACTACTCGAGAAAAAGCTCCACGAGTACCGCGAGAAACGTTAGATGCCGTAGCACTCAGCAAGCCTCCATCCCCATAGGGTTTTGCATGCGCTGAAAACGGTTTGAAAAGAAATAGGAAGCGTTGAACGGGTACCGGGGTATCAGTAGCTCTTGGGCTCGGGGTCCCGGAGGATGCCGCCGCACGTGCACTTTATGCTGCCGCTGTTACGGGGCCTCACCAGCGTGGGCACCTCGACCTCCACGACCTCGACGCCGATGCTCTCGAACCACTTGGCGGCCTTCGGGTTGCCCGTGGGCACGAGGATCTTCCGCGGCTCCAGCACGACCCCCGTGTTGGGGGCCCGCTTCACCACGGGCATCCGCGGGTCGCCCGTGTGCACCTTGACGCTCACCTCGTCAGGAGGGTTGATGAACTCCCAGCTCATCTCCGCCTCCATCCACGTCCTGAGGTAGGGGTCGACCGTCCTAGGGTCCTGCACGCTCGTATGCCTGTCGATTAGGCTGTAGTGGCTGGTGCCGAGGCTCGTGCCGTAGCCGGGGCAGACGCGTACATCCACCTCAGGGTCCTGAAGCTTGACGATGCGCGCGAACTGCATGTGCCCCGACTCGTTGGCCCTCATGACGTCGGGCTCCTTCGTGTTGGCCCGCGGGAAGTGGACCGCGATGATGAGGTGTTTCTCGTCGAGCCACCCTATGCTGCCCCCCTCCGCCATGCCCTTGTCCATTATCATGCCGACGACGGGGCACCCCTGCTCGGCGAGGGTCTGGTAGGTGGGAAGCTCCTCGCCCCTCCTGATGTGGTCGTACATCCTGAGGATGATCTGGCCGTAGACCGCGGGGTGGCAGACGTCGTCCGTGTAGATGGCCTTCACCTGGTACGGCGGGTCGTTGGGGTCAGGCTTCCTGATGACAACCTCGACGCCCTCCGCCTTGTAGGCGTCCACGAGGTTCTCATGGCTCTCGACCAGCTCGTCGAGGCTCATCTTCTCGCTCATCCGCCAGGCTATGAGGCCGTCTTCGTGGGGCGGCCACGGCGTCGGGTTACCAACCTGGAGGAACTCTGGGCCGGGGCGGTGCAGCAGCACGACCCTGAGCTTGCCCACGTTGGTGTTGGCCTTCCACTTCCTACCCCACACCTTCACCATGTCGTCCTCGAAGCAGCTGAGGACTTGGGGGTGGAGCCTGTGGTACTGCTCACGGAGGCTGAGGCCCGTCTTCTCCTTGAAGTAGTCCTTGTCGTAGTCAATCTCGGCCTGGAACTCGCCTTCACTCATAGAAACCATCAAAGAATCAGTCTCAGGCATTTAAAACAGCATGCACCGTGCGTCAGCTGGGGTCACTCGTGGCGCAGCGCCTCCACGGGGTTCAGCTTGGACGCCCGCCACGCGGGGTGGAGGCCGCTGACGACGCAGGTCACCATGGCGAACCCGACGATGAGGACGCCGAGGGAAGGCGACGAGGCGCTGGGGATGGCCGTGAAGCGGCTTATCACGTAGCTTAAAGTGAACCCGAAGAGGGCGCCGATGACGCCGCCTACGACGCCCGTGATAAGCGCCTCCGTCATGAAGAGGCCGAGAATGTCCCCGCTCTTGGCGCCTATGGCCTTCAACGTGCCGATCTCCTTGGTTCGCTCCATGACGCTCACCGTCATGGTGTTGATGATTCCGACGCCTGCGACGATGAGGCTGAGGCCCGCTATGCCGCCGAGAACGGCGTTCAGCGTGTTCATGACGCTGTCCAGATCCTCCATGATCATGTCCATGGTGAACACGCCCACGTAGCCCAGCTTGTCCTTGATCCGGTCAGCGACCTCTCCGACCTGCCCCATGTCCTTGGTGCAGAGCTTTATGAGGTGGATGACGCCCCCCGTCTCGTACATCTGCTCGAAAGCGCTCAAGGGGATGTACATGCTGGCGCTCGACTGGCTCCCGAAGCCCGACGAGGACTCCGACATTATCCCCACGATCCTGAACGTGATCTCGTGCTCCTCGCCGCCCCGCCGGTAGACGATCTTGACCCGGTCACCGATCTCGTACAGCGGCTCGTCGACTCCCCAGGGCTTCACAAAGGTCTCTGTCACGATGGCCGCGGCCTTGTCGTTTCGTGTCAGGTACCTGCCTTCTATGAGCTCCCACGCGCCGGAGATGTGGAAGTAGGCGTCGGAGACCCCGGTGACGCCGGTGTAGTAGTAACTTCCCCTGGCCTTGTAGGCGCAGGTTCCCCCGAAGTTCATGGGTGAGACGGCTTCGACGCCGGGTATGGCCTCTATGATCCTCATTTCCCGCCAGCCGAGCTCCACGGGGGTGCTTCTGTCGCTGTTGTCTGGGAACACGTTTATGACGGTGGGGCCGAAACCCATGATCTGGTCAGTGATGTCCGCCTTCATACCGGCGGTTATGCTGATGAGGCCGCCTACGGCCGCGCAGCCGATGAGAATGCCCACGAGGTTGAGGGCGAACCTGAGCTTCTTCTCGCCCACGGTACTCAGGCTCATGCCGACGACGTCTTGTAGATTCACGGCCCAGTCCTCCCTTCGTGTCTACTCGTCTCTCAGCGCCTCCACTGGGTTCAGGTTGGACGCCCGCCAAGCAGGGTAGATACCGGAGACCACACAGGTCACCATCGCGAACCCCGTGACCATGAGGCCCAGGCTCATGGAGGGCTCGGGGGCAAGGCTGATGACTCGTCCGATGACCATGCTTAGCACGAACCCGAGGCCGGCCCCCAGGCCGCCGCCTACCATTCCGGTCACCATGCTCTCCGAGATGAAGAGGAGGAGCACGTCTCTGTTTGTGGCTCCTATGGCTTTCAGGGTGCCTATCTCCTTGGTGCGCTCCATGACGCTCACCGTCATGGTGTTGGCTATGGTGACGCCTGCGACGAGGAGGCTTATCCCGGCTATGCCGCCGAGGACGGCGTTGACTGTGCCGGTGATCATGTTGACTTCCTCCATGATCATGTCCATGGAGTAGTAGCCCAGGTTGTCGAAGTCCTCTTCTATGGCCTGCTTGATCCCCTCGACGTCGTCTATGGTCTCCGCCTTCAGGTCGACGGCGAGGTACTTGCCCTGGGTGTCGAACACCTGCTCGAAGTAGCCTAGGTGCAGTATGACGTAGTTGTCGACTCCGGACCCGGTTATGCCGGAGGTCTTCTTGAGGGTTCCGACGACTCTGATGGTGAACTCGATCTCTTCGCCGTCCACCGTTGATCGTATCCTGAGCCTGTCGCCGACGCCGTACATAGCCTCGTCGTCGGGGTTCCAGACGTTGTAGCCCAGCAGAGCGGCGGCGCCGTCGCTGTGTGTGAGGAGTCTCCCGTCCTCGACCTCGTTCTCGCCGCCGTGCACTGTGAAGTAGTTCTCGTCGACGCCCACTATCTCGATGTAGTAGGTCTCTCCTTTGTAGTCGTATCTCCCGTACCTGCCTGCCTGGACGGGGGCGGCGGCCTCGACGCCGGGTATGCTTCGGAGCCTGTTCAGGTCTCGCCAGTCCAGCGAGGTGAACGCCTCGTCGCCTCCGAGGGTGGGGTAGACCTGTATGGTGGTGGCTCCGAAGATGCTGATGTCGTCGACTATGCTCGTCTTCATGCCCTGAGACATGCTGATGAGGCCGGTTACCGCGGCGCAGCCGATGAGTATGCCCACGAGGTTTAGAACGAAACGGAACTTGCGATCCCGGAGCCCCTCCATTGACATGACGGCGAAGTCGAGTACGTTCAAGCCTTGCTGCTCCTTTTCCCTATCTTCTCGCTGGCTGCGGTGACTCGTTCACGGCTGAGGCTCCGGGCTCAGATTTAGGCTCGTAGCTCAATGCCTTGCTCAGGGCCCGAAGAGCCTTGGTGAGGGCCGTGGGCTCCTCTTTGTCTGTTTGGTTCATGTCGCTGAGTATTGGTGCCGTGGACGTGTTTTAAACGGTTTTTCAGTTTCTCTTCAGAATCTGTACAGAATCTGTTCCATCGGTTATTCGTATACTTTAAAAAACCGACATGTGTGAGTAGGTGTTAGCTGGGTCTCTTCATGTCCTCTAGGAACCGCATGCTGAAGCATATGCTGCAGTGGCTTATCGCGGGCAGTAGAGGCGGTCCCAACAGGGCGAGGCTCATCGTGGCTATACGCGAGGAGCCTATGAACGCCAACCAGCTCTGCGACGCTTTGGGGGTGGACTACCGTACCGTGCGGCACCACCTGGATATCCTGGAGAAGAACGGGTTGGTGACGAGCATGGGGCCGCGGTACGGCAAGGTGTATTTCCTGTCGCATGAGCTGGAGTCTGGCTACGGGGATTTTGAAGAGATTTGGAACAGAATTGGAAATAACGATAATAACGGCGGTGGGGTTTAGGGGTGTGGATGAACAGGAAGCAGCAGGTGGCTCTGGCCATCATGGCGTTGTACTTCATTGTGAGTGTCCAGAGTAACCTGGACAGTCTCCTCCTGGACGAGGAGAGGATACTGTATAGTCTGCTGGACGACGAGAGGATCATGGTTGACCCGAACCTGGAGGATTTGGATTATGAGAATCTGCGGCTCGTCAGCAGCCAGATGTCGACGTATATACGGGGTAAGACGTTGATCTCGGCGGTGAACGTTATTCTGCTGGTGTACCTGTTCGCGACGTACGTGGACATGTACAGGCAGACGAAGGCGAGCTTCACGCTGGGGCTTGTGTTTCTGTCGGGGGCGCTGCTGAGCTACAGCCTGTTCACGAACCCTGTGTTGTTGACGGTGTCGGGCGGCTCCGGGGGCATACGGATTGTTCGTTACTTCAACTTCCTGCCTGATCTGTTCACGACTGTGGCCAGCACCATTCTGATTTATCTGAGTAGGCAGTAGCGTTGCGTGGCCGAGGGTTCAGGTGGCTTGTTCCTGGTTACCGGGAATAAGCGTTTTTGGGGCCCGATTGGGGGCTTTTCTGGGGGTTTGTTACAAGTTACTTGTAATCTTGAAAAATTTTTTGTGGGGGTCGGTGTTCGTGGCTGCGCGGGGTGAGTGTTTTGGGGTGCGTTTCTTTGTTCGGTGGACGACACTTTTGTATATGTTTGGATCATAAAGGGGTGTTTCTGGGGCTTCTTTCGGTGTAAGAGGCGTCGGTTCGGCTTTTCTCGTCCACCCCCCCTCCCCCCTAGGTGAGGGTGTTTTTGGGGCGGTCTGACGGAACGGTTTTTCTTAGTTACATGGAAGATACACTTTCATTATCGATAAAGAGGGTATAGTCCGACATATCTTTACAAGCGAGACCAATATGAAGAAACACATAGATGAGGCTATACGGATTCTCAAACAGATTATTAATTAACCAAACTCTAGTCAAACTGCGTGTTTGTTCCTAGTAGGGTGGCATAGGACCGAGTTCTTCCCGCGTCCTCCGATCAAGAGGCTCCAACAAGCCTTTGAGAGTACACGCTTGGAAGAGCCTACACCCTAAGATAAAGGATATAACTAGTAATACTCCGCTTACATAGAACGAGGACTGAACTCCACTATACTCAGCTACGAGCCCAGCGATTACAGGTCCCAATATTCTAGCAACGCTTCCGATTGATTGGGTTACACCCAATGTACCTCCCTGACGTTCTGGTGGAGTCATCAATGAGATGAAGCCAGGCACGGCTGTGTTTGTGATTCCAACACCCAAAGCTACGAGAATTGTTGAGAACCCGAATCCGGGGATTGAAGCTAATATTGGAGTCAGTGTTACTCCAATAGCCAGAAGCATCGGACCAAGTATGATCAGTTTCTCTTCTCCTAGTGTATTAACCAGTTTCTTTATCCCGAATCCTTGGAGGGTGACTTGTACTAGACCGATGAAAATAAACACGTAGCTCATCTCCACCGCAGTGAACCCGAAGTAATCTATGGTCAATAGAGGGACTATTACCGGGATAGCTGCAAACGCCAAGGTAACCACAAAATAGATGATGTAGACCTGTCCGGTCAACGGCTCCTTGACTGCGCCTAGGATTCCTCTAAGGCTATCAATGAAGCTTGGGTTCTCACCAGAGGGGGTTATTCTATCTGGTTCTGGTAGATAGATTAACACGAATATTAGGTTGGTAATGGAAAGTACCAAAGCTGCTATTCCAGGTGCCTGGAGACCATATGGGCTGAGTAGCCCTCCTATCACTGGACCTAATATGAAACCAACCCCAACTGCTGCGCCCACTTTTCCTATCCCTATGGATCGATTCTCCTTAGTAGTGATGTCCGCAATGTATGCCTGAGCTACCGAACCTTCAGTAGCCAATCCAGCAACTATTCGGGATAAAAGAAGAACAAGGTAACTATTAGCGAAAGTGAAGAGAAAGAAACTCCCCACAGACGTGAGAATGCTAAAGAGAAGAACAGGTTTCCTGCCCCTTGTATCAGATATCCTGCCTAATAGTGGACTGAATATTAGTTGCATAACACTAAAGCTAGCCAATAGGAAGCCTATTCCACTTGCACCTGAGGCAAAACGCTGGGCATAGAAAGGGATCAATGGAATGATCATACCGAATCCGGTCATATCGATTAGTACAGTGATCATGATAATGTTTAATGGTGAAAGAAAGCCTGTCTTCGATGATTTCAAATAATCCCTTTAAGATTTAGAGTCCGAGTTCTTTAAACAATCCCATGTTGATGCGCACGCGACCCGCGCGCAGGTATAAAATTAGCTCTAGCCTTAATCAAATCCCTCAATTATTACTAATACTCATTTTTAATTATGGAGTTACGAACGCGCTTACGTCGGTTGATAATTGGTATTCTTATATTCTTCCTAATTGGAACGGTGGGGCTTGTTGGTTGGGCAACCCTGAGTGCTCAGGAAGCGACAGAACGTGCAGTTATAGTGTTGAATGATAACGGTGTTCAGCGGGAAGATGGCCAGCTCGTATTTCAACCGAGTTCCCCCACAGATAGAGGTCTGGTTTACTATCCCGGTGGACTTGTTGATCCAGAAGCATATGCAGTTACCGCACAAGGCATCGCGGACGCAGGGTATCTTGTTGTGGTCCCTAAAATGCCTCTTAATCTTGCGTTCATGGGTATCAATCGTGCTGATGGAATTCGGGCAGATTATCCAGAAATTGAGTCATGGGTAATTGGTGGGCATTCGCTCGGTGGTGCGATGGCGGCTGAATACGCAAAAAACAATGCGGATAGCCTTGACGGGCTTATCATGTTTGCCTCATATCCCGCAAACTATGATGATTTTATTGATTTTCCAATACCTATTCTGACGATAATAGGGTCAAGAGATCCTGGTGCTCCTAAACAAGAGGGGTTCTATGAAGCGATTGCTGATTCAGCTAGACTCTTTGTCATTGAAGGAGGTAACCATCGCCAATATGCAGACTACAGTTTTCAAAGGGATGACGGTATTGCTACGATTTCTGTGGCGGAACAGCAAGATCAAATTATCGCTGTCACAGTGCAGTTCTTAGACACTCTGGATTAGCCTTGTACAGACTTATTCCACATGGATGCGTATTGATATATAATAGGTAATATGCATTAGAACAATCATTGTAGTAACCAAATATAAAGGAAAAACAAGGTCGTATGCATGCATATATGTAAGGGTTTTTATTTCCATCAACCATAGTTATAATGAGAAATTCAATATTCTTGTTACATGGAATAAGCGTTTTTTGGGCGTGGGTTGGGGCCAGCGTTTTTCTGGCGGGTGCCTGCGTGCATGTGTCTTGGATTAAAGTTTATTATTTATAGACAGAGAATTTCTATTTACTATGTCTAACGCTAAGATCTGTCCAATCCTCTCGCTGAAGAAGGGGGGTGATGAGCTTCATCCCTGTCTCGGCATTAGGTGCGCCTGGCATGACGAGAACCTGTTCAGGTGTAGTCTGGTGACGATCGCGCAGGAGATGCCTGACTACCTTCACGTCGACGTGGATGAGCCCATAGACGTGACCATCGTAAAGAAGTAGCGTGTACATTTTTATTCTTAACTCTATTACTGAATGCCTTGAACTAGATGTTGTCGGGAACCTGATACTCAACTAAACCGTTGACAACTTTCCTTGTCAAGTTTCGTGGTTCAAATACGCTTAAAACGGTGGCTCTCATGCTTTCCTCCAGTGAAAAAACGTGAAAAACGATTGGAATGAGCTGGACGACCTGGTGATAAAGGCGCTGTCCAGCCCGGAGCGTAAGAACATACTGAGGATCGTGGGCGGCTACCCGGAGGGCGTGAAATACACGGGCATCCTGGGGGAGACGATGCTGAGCACGGGCAGGCTCAACTACCACCTGGGGGAGCTGGACGGCTTCCTGGAGAGGGACGAGGAGCGGCGGTACAGGCTCACTGAGCTTGGCAGGAAGGCGGTGGCGGTGCTGGAGTTCATCAAGGAGGGTATCGACACCGGCGTCCTGGAGACGCTGAACACGAGACGGGGGGAGCGGCTCCGCTGGATCAGGAGGCGCATGGACGCGGGGTTCTATGTTGCCAGCGCCGTGCTGCTCGGCATCACCGGGTTGATGGGTTACTTCGCGTTCGTCGAGCGGAACCCGGTGCTGGCGGCGTTCACCCCCGTCTGGGGGGTGCTGTCGGCGGCGCTGATCTACCTGATGAACCGCTCACGGAGGAAGGACCCTGAGCGGATTCTGTGGGTCGTGGAGTGGCTTGAGTGGAGGCTCCTCGGAGGCTACAAGGAGAGAAGATAGACGACTCTCCACCAAATGCTTTAGACTCGTTATCCGGGTGTTCGGACCAGGTTTATCTTGATTCATCGTTATCTCAGCTGAGTAGAGCCGTTTTTTCTCGTGAGGTGAGCTCAAGATGCCTTGATCTTCCCGACCCCACACACCCACAACCCAACTACCAGACAAAGAGCCGCACGTGCGGCAAACACACAGAAAGACCACCATAAGCCGAGGCCCACCGGGCCAAGGCGGCATCGGGAAATGGTTGTCCCTAGGGTTCCAGATCCACGTCCACCCTGTAGAAGTAGGAAGAGGAGCCGGAACGATCCCACACTATCCGACCCCACACACCCACACCACCACCAAGTCAACCACCGAAACACAGCCAAGAACTCCAAGCAATCACAGAAGCACCTCAAAACTCAGGAGTTGGGGATCGGATAGTTATGTTTCAAAGGCATCTCATGTTTAAATTTTTTATAATAGTTACATTGATTTTTACTTATGTCTGATGAAAAGGCATGGATTGAATTTTATAAAAAAACATACGATTTGTTTAGAGAAACTGCTAAATATTCTTGGGAAATGGTAAAGTTCTATCTTTTAACTGCTTCTGCTTTTATCACAATAACTATAGGCATTGTAGGCGGAATACTATCAAGTAAAAATTTATTCGTAAATGCCCCTAGTTTGATGGGAATTAGCATTATGGCTTCAGTAATATTTCCCTCTTTTATGTATTTCATATTAGAGGTTGGAAAAAATAATTTTAAACGTGAATGTAGAAATAATTATGAACATACAGGAATTATGATGAAGTTAGAAACGAGGTTTAATTTTACATATGAAAATAGGAAGGATGAAGAAAAAAAATTATTTAAAGATGATTTTTTCTATACTCCTAAAAGATGGAAAAACAATGAAGAAAAATGGAATAGTGAACAGGATTTTGTTGATCATATGATGAGTGATGAGGATTCCTATTATTCCCATACAAATACTATAATGTTTTATTTTCAACGTTTTTCGTTATTATTAATTGTCATATTGGGTCTAATGGGAATAATAATCATCTCCAAACCTAGTATGATTGGGTTATAGTCTGGGCTTTTCATTAAACACCTATTTAATGTGCTTAGGCCATTCAATGTCTTTTCTTGTGATCGGTAATGAGTCAATATCTCCCGGGATCATGCGACCTACACCCTAAGGTTTTCTTTGACCAATATCTATTATAAATTCGAGCAATGATTTATTGAAATGATTTGTAGATTGAATATAAGAAATAACGTAAGAGATAACAAGTTATCAATTTTATTATGAATATTAATTAAGTAATAAAATGGTGATGGAAATTAGTAAATAGATTATTATAACTAAATATGTTTGATCTAAAACATAATTTTTTAGATAAAGTGCAGGCCCCATTAATTTTTTAAAATCCCTTTTTTGTACTGAAAATGTTTTGGGATTGTATCTCCTAATAGCTGTATCAAATTCAATTGTTCGTCTAACATAGAATTTTATCCGGAATATTTCATAAATCCCAAAAACAGTTATTCCAACATATATCGCCAAGGCAAGTGTAAACATTAATTTATCTGTCAAATTTTTCGAGATTAAATCTTTAATTTGAATTTGACCGAATAAAACAGTCGCAAATATTACTATGTGATTAAATTTATATCATTAAAATATGTAAAATAAGATAGTAAAATATTCAGTCTATCCTCCTCTTTATTTGACTTATTTTCAGTCAATTTATAGAGAAATAAATAATCAAATATAATAAATTATTGAATTTTTTTTGAAGGAACTTTTTTTTATCCTGTTCAGGTACTACCGGAAAAGCTCCAGAATCAGGGTATAGGAGGGTTATGGTCCACGTGGTGGCTTCCGTCGAAGGGTCCCCCGGTCCTCAGGGCCCTAGTTTTTACATCTCACATGATACAAGGTTTAAATCGAGTCTTCTCACACATTCAAACTCTTATCCTGCTCCACGTGGAGTACTCCCTAATTTTTGGAGGCCTCGAAGAATCGGCTGGGCTTCGATGGGTGCTCTATTTTCATGGAAAAAATTGTTATAGGTTAAACCATTATCCCATGTTCCACGTGGAACAAATCTTGGTAAACATTTAGGAAAAGGGATAAAAATGAATAGAATCATCAACTGACTATGAAAATATTAGTGGTCGATCTTGAAACCACGTCTCACGACCCAATGATCGATGATAAGCGCAATCTAGAAAATAGCATCATTTCTGAGATCGGAGTCATAAGACTTGATCTAGAGACGGGTAAAATTGAACCCGTTTTTAATAGCATATGTAGAGAAGACAAGACATGCAGCGCACAGTCATGGATATTCGGCAACAGCAGCTTAACTCATGAGGACGTTCTTTCAGCCGAACATTTTCAAGCATGTAAAGATGAACTGCAGGAATTATTCGATCATTATCACGCTACATCTTGGTGGCACGAATACGATTTCAGTAGACTTGAACATCCTTCACGTGGAATAAGAATTCAACACAAGTATTGGGACCCGGCTCTCGCTCTCAGGACTTACTTGAAAATACCATTCCCAGATGGTACTGATTATAAACGACCAGGGGTGAGTGAAGCGTATCAGTATTTTAACCCGGGTAGAATTCTTGATCATCCTCATCGAGCATTGAAAGACGCTGAGATTGAGGCTCGAATCATATTTTCAGCTGTCCAGAAATGGCCTGAATTAAAAAACAATTGGCAGCATTATGTTTAAAAAATTATTTTTCTAGGATATTAGAATATTTATAATTGCTATAATTCTAGTTTATTATAAGTTTGTAAGATAAAAAGATGAAAAAAAGGGAGCCATGATCACGTGCCGTACCGACTGTCTACGGCCTGCGGAGTTCAAGCTTGAGAGGGTTTAACCCGTGTCCCTTGTGAGTTGGCTGATGTCCAGTATCAAACCCTGTCCGTCACCTGAGTAGACGACCGGTAGCTCTCCATTCCACTGCTGTAGCCACAGGTACTGGCTGTACTCGGCGGTCATCTGCTCGGTGATGAGTTTGATCGATTGAGCCGTCGCGTTTGCCTGGATTATCTGGGCGAAAGCGTCTCCTTCCGCGCGGGCGATGGTGGCGTTCTTAGCTGCTTCGGCTTGGATGATCTGTTGCTGTGCCTCATACCTGATCTGTTCAAGGGTGTTCTTTGCTTGCAGTGCCATTTGCTCTGCGATGACCTTTGCCTCGATGGCTTGTGAGAAGCTTGCACTGAACTGGAAGTCGGTGAGGCTTACGCTTATCACATCGATGTTAAACACACTTAGACGTTCAACGAGAATATCGTCAAACGTAGCTTTTACTTCAGCACGCTTTGTTACCAGCTCCTCTGCCCTAAAATCAGCTGTGACGGCCTTCAGGCTCTCCTCGATGTTAGGTTTGATAACTCTGGTGACGTAATCTTCTCTGAGGTCCTTGTAGATCTCGTTGACTTTGCTTGGGTTCAGCCTGAAGTTGACGGCAACCGTAGTAGCGACCTCTTGGAGGTCCTGTGTAACGGTTGCCTCAGTGGACTCTGCTTTCTGTATCTGGACGTTCATCAAAACCACTGTCTGGCTGAACGGCACCTTGTAGTTCAGGCCCTCCTGGAGCACCTTGTCCTCTACCTTACCGAAGGTCATCAGGACGCCTCTGTACCCTGACGGGACTCGTACAAACACGGATGTCACCACGACAAGCCCGATGACGGCGATCACCGCAAGGACAGTTATCACGCCTGTGAACCGTCTCACGGTGTTCCCGACGGGAGGGATATCGTATCTTCTTCCCCCGAATTCGGTGTTAAATATACGCATTTCTTCATTTCTCCACGATGTTTGATGAGTTGAGGGTAACGAGCTTATTTATAGTTACTTCAGAATCACTTCAGAATTGAATTACTACGTGTGACAACGAAATTCATGGTTTGGCGGATTACTCTGATTAACAGACCTTACATGGTCTCCGGAAAATCCTGAGACCAAGATCTCCGCATACTGTTCTACTTCTTTAAACGACTCGAACTTGAACCATCCTCCCCAATCGCCACGCCGGAATGCCCTCAAAGATATATAACCCCTGGAACCGGTGTATCCTTGGTGGTTTCCTGTCAGAGGACTCTCCGTGGGAAGACCTGAAGCACAGCGACTACCGCGGCCTCCTCGACGAGGCGAAGAGCCAGCTCAGGAGCATAGACGCCCAGATAGAGGGCATCCAGAGGATAAGCAACGTCATACTCATCAAGAAGAGCCAGAGCGAGTTCTACAAGGTCTCCGACGACCTCCCCCTGGAGATGAGCGTCGCCCTCATGGAGATCGCCGAAGGCCTCAAGAACGGCCTCATGGACGTGGAGAGAACCCTGACGCGGCTGGAGACGCGTCTAGACATGCTCCAGGACGGCGAAATCAAAGAGCAGCACAGATAAAAAAGGGGTTAGGTCTCGAAGACCTTCTTCTCTAGCTTGTAGACCGGCGGCTGGACGTTGTCCAGCGCCGTGATGGCTTGGTGCATGCAGCTCCTCACACACAGGTGGCAGTACATACACTTGTAGGGGTCCCACTCGATGCGCCTGCCCTCGACGTCCACCTTGATGGCCCCCGAGGGGCACAGCCGCTCACAGTCCTGGCACTGGTCGCACTTCGACATGTCGAAGCTGATCTCGCCCCTTGTTCCGGGCACGTGCTCGGGCTTCTCGAAGGGGTACTTCACCGTGGCCGGCTTGGAGAAGAGGTTCCGGAGGATGATGCCTAGCATCTCAGGCATCTCATTGGCCCCCCTTCTTGACGTAGGTTATCCGCTCGGCGCACGCCATGCACGGGTCGATGCTGTGGACGATGGCGGGTATGTCAGAGATCTCGTAGCCCTTGAGCATGTGGAGCAGTGGAGGGATGTTGGGCAACGTCGGCGTCCTGATCCTCATCCGCTCCAGGTGAATGGTTCCGTTGCCCACCGCGTAGTAGAAGCACTCGCCCCGGGGCTGCTCGACGCGGATGACGGCGACGCCGTCGGGGAACCCGTCGTTCTTCTCCACTATCGGCCCCTCCGGCATCTGCTTCAACGCGGCCTCTATGAGGTCGATGCTCTGGTAGACCTCGTCGAACCTCACCAGGGTCCTCGCGTAGACGTCCTCGGTGTCATGTGTCACGGGCTCAAAGTCTAGGAACCCGTAGGCCTCATAGTAGTTTGTCCTCATGTCCTGGGGTATGCCGCTTCCCCTGATGGTGGGCCCGACCGCCCCCATGTGGACCGCGTCCTTCTTGGGCAGGATGCCCTTGCCCACCTGCTTCTCCCGGAACGCCTTATCCTTGTAGAAGACTGGTGCCAGGGAGTCCATCTCCTCCCTGAGCCTGCCCATGTCCTTGTAGTACCTCTTGATGAGGCCCTCGTCCATGTCCTTGTTGGCGCCGCCGATGACGTTGGTGGACAGGTGGATTCGGTGACCAGCCGTAGCCTCGTTGAGCTCTAGCACGATCTCACGTATCTTCCAGACCTGCATGAAGAGGCTCTCGAAGCCGACGCCCTCAGAGAAGAGGCCCAGCCATAGGAGGTGGCTCTGGAGCCTCGCGAGCTCGGACCACACGGTGCGCAGGTACTTGGCCCGCAGCGGCACCACCGTGTCGGTGAGCTTCTCTATGCTCTCGCTGTACGCCATGCCGTGCATATAGTTACAGATGCCGCATATCCGCTCACAGAGGTAGATGTTCCTCCTGTAGTCGTTGAGCTCTATAGCCTTCTCGATCCCGCGGTGGATGTACCCTATCTGGGGGAGCACGTCCACGATCTCCTCTTCCTCCACCACGAACCTCAGCTGTATCGGCTCGGGGAGCACAGGGTGCTGAGGCCCGAAGGGGAACACCGTCGTCTTAACTTCTTCCACTTGTTTACTCATTCCAGTCACACCTCCAGCATCTGCCGGCTTCACACTGCGCCGTGCATTCATCCAGGGTCTTCTCGATCTCCGCGAAGCTTTTCACCCGCTCATCCGGGTCCAGCTCAGGTATCTCGGCTTGGTGCCTCGAACGGATCTCGTCGAGGTCAGCCTGCCTCTGGACGAACTCGTCCATGTCGGGCGTGGCCTCGCTAAGGCCCTCGCCTCCGAGATACTTGTCGATGACCGAGGCTGCGGCTCTGCCGTCCCTGAGGGCCGAGATGACGTTAGAGGTGCCGAACGCCGCGTCGCCGCCGGAGTAGACACCCTCGCGGCTTGTCTTGTAGTCGTCTTCTATGACGACCCTGCCGCGGCGGTCCACCTCCACATCGAAGCCGGGCGGCACCACGACGTTGTATCCGATGGCGGCGATTACAGTGTCTGCCTCCAAGAACCCGTGCCCTCCCTCCATGGGGACTGGGCGTCTACGGCCCGACTCGTCGGGTTCTCCTGGCACCATGTACTGGTATTCGATGCGTATTGGCTTACCCGGGTGAATAGTCAGTTGTGTGCTAAGGAAATCGAAGTCGATTCCCTCCTCGACGGCTCCGTGTACCTCGTGAAGGCTAGCGGGCATCTCGCCCTCGGTCCGCCTGTAGAAGACGGTTACCTCCTCGGCGCCTAGACGCCGGGCCGTCCTCGCAGAGTCCATTGCGCTGTTACCGCCTCCTATGACGACGACCCTTCTGCCTATCTCCGGTGTCTCGTTCCTGACGTTGACCGCTGTTAGGAAGTCGATGAAGCTGATCACTCCCTCGCTGTCCTCGCCCTCACATCGTAGGCTGTTGCACCTCTCGGCGCCGATAGCCAGGAAGCAGGCGTCGTATCCCTCCGCCATGAGGTCTTCGAGGTTTTCCACCTCGACCCCGGTCTTGACATCGACCCCGGATTCACTCATCCGGGCGTCGAGCTCCTCCTTCATGACGTCCTTGGGTAGCCTGTACTTGGGGATGCCCCACAGCATCGCTCCCCCCAGAGTCTTCCCCTTCTCCAGGAGGGTGACGCCATGACCCTGCATACCCAAGTAGTAGGCGGCAGACACTCCCGCCGGTCCGCCGCCGACTACCGCTACGCGTTTGCCCGTTGATGGCTTCCGCTCGACGTCCCTCAGGAGTCCTCCGTTCTGCTCCTTGAAGCCGTCGGCCGCGTAGCGTTTCAGCAGACGTATCTGTATGGGTTTGGTCTCGAGCTCCTGCCTGCAGCCTTCCTGGCACGGCGCGAAGCACACCCTGCCGAGGATGGCGGGCAAGGGAGCCCGGTCTATGATGGTGTTGTACGCCCCCTCGACGTCCCCCCTCTCCACCTGCCTGACATATCTGGGGATGTCTACCATGGCGGGGCACTCCTCGGTGCACTTGCTTAGCTTACGCGTGATGGTTGGCCTAGGCCCGTCAACCGTCTTGAGCATGCAGGTGCCCACGTCGGGCGCCACCTTGAGCATCCTGCCGCCGAGGTCGATGTTGAGGTTAGAGAACCTGAGGCCGAAGAGGTCCTGGACCTCGTTCTCGGCTATGAAGGCCACGCCGTAGAGTCCCGTGATGCTGGGAACCGTCTTCTCCTTGTCGACGGTCATGTACAGGTTGGTGA
>CAZCKR010000028.1:0-8835 GCA_964499305.1 uncultured Candidatus Bathyarchaeia archaeon
GTAGTAGACCAGCCGGCCTTGCGGGATCTCGAACTCCATCTTTATCGGCATGTCCGTCGACAACTCCAGCGTCGCCACCTCGCTGTTAGCCCCAGCCGCGTTCGCAATATCACTCATATAACTCAACGTGAACGTCGCGCTGCTCGCCTCGTCCACCTTCAAGTCGAGCAGATCGTCGCTGTCCCGCGTCCACTCGCTGAAGCTGCTCCCCATGTCCCCCTCCGCGTTAATCTTGAACAGGTCGCCATCCACTTCCACCCGGACGTGCTCAGAAACCAGGCTCGCGTCCCTTATCGCCATCCGGAGCGCGTCCGTCGTCAGCCGGGCCTTCGCCTTGAAGAATATCTTAGGCTGAGGCACCTCCTCGTCCAGAGGCTCCAGTATGGGCATCTCGAACCGTCGGCTGTGGCCGCCCCGCTTGCAGTGGATCACCAGCCGCGCCTTCTCGGTGTTCAGCTCTATACGCACCTGCTCGTCCCTGTCAACCCTGTCAAGGAACCTGAGGAACTCCTTGATGTTGATGCTCAGCTTGGGCTCCCCCTCGCACCTGTACGAGTCGAAGAAGGTGCCCGGCAGCTCGAAGTCCACCATGGCCACGTGGCTCGGGTCCATGGCAAGCAGCTTCAGCTGCGCCTCGTTCATGGTGAAAGTCCCCTCCTCCACGATGACGCTAAGCGCCTTCACCAGGCTCCTGAAGGGATCGATCCGCGAAACCTCAACCTCAAACAACGTCAAACCACTCAAATATACAGCGATGCTGCACTCTAGATAGACCCAAGCCAATAAAAATACATTGATTAGCTGTAGTCACGCCACGTGTACCCGCACTTGGTGCACCTGTAGAACTGGGTCATGCTCTCGTCGATGCCCCGGGTCTGCACCATCCACCAGTACGCCTCGTCGTTCCCACACTTCTCGCACAACGCCTTCGTCTTAGGCATAGTCGAGAGGCTGCGCTCCTTCTTGCCTATGACGATGATCTTATCTTCCTCGCTGGTCTTCCTAGCGATGGTCCGAGTCTCCTCCAGAGGCTCCTCCCACCCACACTTGGGGCATATGTAGCAGCGCCTAGCGTTGTCGGCGGCGCAGAACGCCCCGCACTCCGGACAAAACTTCACCCGACAGCCTCCGTCTTTTCTACTCCGGAAGCTATTATTTTTAAACCTTGTGTAGACTGGTTCCCGAAAACTCCTCCGCGACGAGGGACGCCACGCGGAGGGCCTCCGGATAGCCCTCCACGGAGCAGGTTTCGAGGACCCTCTCGGCGTCGCCTCTCCCGAGCCCCATGGAGGTCACCGTGAGCCCGCGCCACAGAAACATGAAACGTTCATCCAGCTCGACGGCCGCCCTCGTCAACCCCAGAACCGGTTTACCGGTCCCGGACGCCAAATCGTCCAAGTCTATGCTGGCTCCGGGGGGCAGCCGATCCATGTCCACGGCTATCACACGTATCTGGTTGAAGTGGGCAGAGCCCCTGATCATGCTCGCCGCTGCGCCGGTGAGATCAGGCGAAGAGGAAGAACAGCATAGAACCCCGTCCATCCCCAGCCTCCCCCTGTAGACCACGCCCACGACGACGTGCGAGCCGTCCACTGGCTCGGCAGCCAAGCCGAGGACCCTGATCTCCTTCTTGACCTGACGGATGCGCACCAGCTTCAAGCAGCCACCCCCAGGGGCGACACAAGAAATGTTAGTAGCCGGCCTCTGCTAAGCTTTTCTCGAACTCGGCTAGGAACTCGTCGAGCTTGCCGTCGGCCTTCGCCACGGCCTTCCTGACGGTGTCGAGGTGCCTCTCCCCCCTCTTCAGCCTTATGAACAGCTTGCTCCTGTCCATCAAAGGGTGCGGCTTGCTGTACCCAGCCATCTCCACGTTTTTATCCTCGAGCAGGCTGTCCTGCAGCAGGTTCAGCAGCGTATGCCCCTCGCCGCTGAACTCCATCTCCATGTACTTGCCTTCCTGCTTCACTATGTTTATCTTCACACAAGCTCCTCCTTGCCGTAGCTCCTCGCCGTCTTCCTCCGCTCCACCCTCCCGCAGTCGGGGCACGTCAGCCTCCCCCTGTCAAGCTCAAGTAGGCCGCCGCACCTGCTGCAGTAGGCGTATATGACGCCGAAATCCGGGTCCGCGAGGCTCATCTGGTTCAGCCTGTTCCTGACGTTCACTATCCGTCCCTTGACCGTGTCGCCGTTCCTGAGGGCCATGTCGATGTTCTTCGTGTAGTCGCGGCTGACGTCGCTTATGTGGATCACGCCGCTGTAGGTGGGGTGAACGTGTCTGCCGTCGAGCATGAATATGTCGACGCGGGCGTCCCTGCGGGCCACCGAGCCCACCTCGGCCACCGCCAACATCCCCTCCTCGGGGACGATTATCTCCGGCGTCCGTTTCTCGACTGCGACCGACCTGGTAGCCCCGTCGTGCCTCGTGACACCTATCTCGGTTGACCTGACCTCCCCGTCACTCTGGTACGTGCCCTCGCCTTCGTTGTACTCCTCTATAACGGCGAGCCTCTCCCCGGGGAACACTTCTTTTTCATCCATCTTGGGCTTCTTAGCCATCTCTGTTTCCTTCTTCTACGTGACTTGCCCCGGTTTTGCGCCCCGGGGAAACGTTGTGGTTGAGCGTGAAGCGATCCAGACGGATCGGGGCTTCTATGCATACAGTTTGTAATAAACCCAGCGGTCACCCCAGGTACCCTTCGCCCCAGATGTCCTCCCATAACCGGTCGCCGAGCACCACCTCCGCCTCCAGCACCGTGAGTATGGGCCTGTCCACGCCGCTCACGCCGTCGACTGCCACCCGGGGGCACGCAGTGTTGACGAAGGCCTGCGCCTCGACGAAGTTGTTCAGGTGCTCCGCCCTGACCTCATCCAGATATATGATGACCGCCTCGCAGCCCTTCGCGGCGAACCTGCTCTGAAGCGTCTCGGCGACCATTGTCGCCCGCTGCCCGGGCTTAGAGGAGACGATCACCCCAACCCTCTCAGCATCCCTGGCGGCCGCTATCTGAGCCACACGCTTCTTCGCCAGCTGCATAAGGTCGTCCTCCGTCATCAGGCCCACGGTGGCGTTGAACGGGTTGGCGACGACCACCGGCTTACCGGTGCTCAGTATAAGCCCCTTGGGGTGAAACTCACCTCCACCCACGTACAGGTACGCCTCGACGTCGCCGGCCACCGCCTGCGCGTTGCGGTAGTAGCAGCCGAGAACCTGGCCCGGGTGGGGCGCCCTCTCCGCCCCCTCGCCCACGTACACCGTGAAGCCTCTCCCCCGAAGCTCCTCCGTTATCTCGTCCACCATGTGGACGTGCTGCACCGTGGTGACGAGCCCGATCCGTCGCCATGGACTCAGGTGGGGGGCGGCCTCCTCCACCAAGGCCCCGGCGTCAAGATCGACCTCGGCGTGGACGTAGAGGACCGGCACGTCGCCGTCCACGGTCATACGGCTGTGGCCGTAGTGGACCACGAGGCCCACCGACAGCTCCCTCGCCTGGTTCACCGCCAGGTCGCAGGCCCCGTAGCATGAGTCCCCGCTGAGGAACACGTGGGCGCCCGTGCTCTCCCTCAGCGCCTTCACCATCTGGAACGCGAGGGGCCGCAGGCCGTCAGGCAGCTGGAGCAGAACCCGTTCTACCCCACGCCCCCTGATCTCCTCGACGACCCGCTCTAGCTCTAGGTGGTACAACTGCTTCACATGAATGTGTGGCTGAGAAGTATTAAGATATGATACGCCGCTAGATCTCGGACTCGATGATCTTCGTCGTCACCGGGAACTTGGCGCCTGCGCGCTTCAGAGCCTCCTTCGCGAAGCCGATGTTCCTCTTGTCGACCTCCGCGATGATTATGGGGCTCCTCTGCTTGATCCTGGCCGCCACGGCGGTGGGCTTCCCGTATGCCCTCTTCATGCCCTCCTGGAAACGGTCGGCCTGAGCCACGTTGACCCTCTTGTGCTCCCTGATTATGTTGTGGGGGTAAGTCACTATCTTGAGCATGAAGTCATCCCTGCCCACGTTGGTCTCAAGCACCCTGTTGGCCGCTATCCTGGCCGCCTCCAGGGCGTTGTGGCGTATCTGTACGTCCTTGAGGTTGATGAGCTCCAGCCTGTGGCTGAACTCGCCGCTGGTGTTCCCCATGGTGAACTTGACGATCTTGCTCCCCGGTACGCCGCCCATGTACTTGCGCCTGGTGAACGCCATGTTCTTCTTGTACTTGAATGTGCTAGCCTTCATCGCTTGTCCCACCACATAGCCTATGTAGATTCTTAAAAAGATAATGCAAATCCACCGGGGCGTGTTACTGTGGAGCCTCTTTCTCCCGTTCCTCTTCTTCATCTTCCTCGATGTCTACTAAGGTAACCTCTTGGATGACTTGATCACTGGGCTCAAGTTTGACGGCCTGCGACTCAGCTGTTTCTTCGACTCGTTTCATCCTTGAAAGCACTCTTACGAGTAGACCAAGGATCAGTAGAGACAGCGCCAACAAGACGAACAGGATCAGATACTCATTCATCGTCGTCCGTGAGAATCAACAATTATAGACACTTGAAGGTTTCGTGGCTCACGCTGGCCGGGTGAAAATGTAGTACTTCTCCTCTTCGCTGAGCTCCTTCAAGACGCGTCGAGATATCAGCTTCACCGGGTCCGTCAGGTTGGCCCTCTTCTTGAGGTCCTCGAAGCTCTCGAAGGGGTACCTCTCCCTCAGGTCTATTATCTGGAACATGAGCCGCTTCCCTATTCCAGGTATCAGCTCCAGGCTGTGCATCCTGGGCGTCAGGGACTGGCTGTTGTTCACGAACTCCACGAAACGCTTCTCGTTGTTCTTGACTATCTCCTCTATGACGAAGGGCAGCTCAGCCTTGGCGGCCGAGGTAAGCTCGTCGTAGGTGACCCTGCCCAGGATGTGCCCCACCAGGGCCCTGTCCCCCTTCCCGACGAATATCCTGTCACGGATGTTGTACTCGGCGTCCCGCTTCGGGGTGGCCTCCAGTATGGTGAAGTAGTCCTCCCCTATGAGCTGTATCACCCCGGTCGCGGAGTGGCTTGAACGAGGCGCCCCCGGTCGGCCGTGCGGCAGATAGTCTAAGACGTATGCGTGCTCCTCGTACTTCTTCTGCTCTCTATACAAGCCATGTGCCTCCTGTGGGGTGGTCTCCGGGTACTTATTCCTCTACCCGGTATTTTTCAATTATCCCTAAAATCTTTGCCATGGTGTCCTCGGCGATGATCCTCTGCCTGCCGAGGAAGGTGCGTATCTCTGGGATGCTGCCCGGCATGGCGTTGACTATCTGAACCGCGAGGCCTCGGTCTATGTCTGCGTCCTTCACGAGCTCCTCCGTGAGCTGCTTCGCGGTCTCGCTGTCCAGCTTGCTGAACCTGATGGTGTACTCCAGCACCCTTCTCTGAAGGGGGTCAAGCTCCTCGGCCTTGTCTATCAGCAGCTTACGGGCCTCGGCGACGGTGATCTCCTTCTTCTCAGCGACGGACATCTCTACGCTTCCTGGTGCTTCCGTATGTGCTCAGGGGTCGTGATTATGGTCTTCACGGTCTTCCTCTGCGGTATCTCCAGTATGTATGCGCGTCCCCTCTGCCCCACGACGGTGGCGACCTTGCCCTGGTAACGCTTGTGTGGCATGGCCTTATGGATGCCGGAATCGATGTTTATTACTACCTTCTCGCCTTCCTCGTACTTAGTCAGCAGCCTGCTAAGGGGTAGCCTTCCCCTCTCCCTTACCTTCTTGGTGAGGGCGCTCCTGCTTTTCCTCCGAAATCCCTTGCTTCTACCCATTTATCTTGTCTCCTTTATCCCAGTTTGAAGGGCATCTGGCGCCTCATTCTTCGGCTGCCCTTCATCTGTCTGAGCATTTTCCTCATAGTGTTATACTGTTTTATAAGTTCTCTTACTTCCCGCTCGTCTGTGCCGCTGCCCCTGGCGACGCGCTGGATGCGGCTCCTGTTTAGGACCTTGGGGTCCTCCTTCTCCTCGACGGTCATGCTCTGGATGATGACCTTGTATTTAGCTAGCCTCTCCTCGGCGTCCTCCATCTCATCTGTGGGCAGCTGGTAGCTGAACCCCGGGATCATTCCCAGCACCTTCTGGAGGGGCCCCATGTTGCTCATGGCCTCGAACTGGTTGTACATGTCCTGGAGGCTGAACTTGCCGCTGAGCATCGCCACCACGTCCTTCTCCGACACGGGGGCCTCCGCCTCCTTGACCTTAGCGACGAGGCCCTCTATGTCCCCCATCCCTAGGAGCCGCCCGATGAACCTGCTGGGGACGAAGGCCTCCAGGTCCTCGACCTTCTCCCCGGTGCCGATGAACTTGATGGGTGCCCCGGTGGCCGAGACGCTGCTCAACGCGCCTCCTCCCCTCGCGGTGCCGTCCAGCTTTGAGACCAAGATGCTGCCTATGTTGGTGGCCTCCTTGAAGGCCGTGGCCTGGGCGGCCGCCTGCTGGCCGATGGTGCCGTCCAGGACCAGTATGATCTCATAGGGCTTCACGGCGGCCTCTATCATCTGCATCTCCTTGATGAGGCTCTTCTCCTCTTTGTGGCGGCCCGAGGTGTCCAGGATTACGACCTCCCTGTCGCGGAAGTGCTCGACGCCGCGCCTTGCGAGGGCCACCGGCTCCTTGGCGTCCTCCTCGCCGTAGAATGGGACCTTGATGCTCTCGGCTAGCTGCTTGAGCTGGTTGTAGGCACCGGGTCTGAAGGTGTCGGCGCATATGAGGCCCACCTTGAGGCCTCGCTTCTGGTAGTAGCGGGCGAGCTTGGCGCTTTGGGTGGTCTTGCCAGAGCCCTGGATGCCCACCATCATGAGGACGTTCTGTCTCCCGGGCTGTATCTTGAGCTCCTGGGGCTTCTCGCCCACGAACCTGGTGAGCTCGTTGTAGATTACCTTGATCAGGTGCTCGCGGCGGCTGATGCCTGGGGGCAGCTTCTCTTCGAGGGTGCGTCTCTGGATGTTCTGGCTCAACTCCATGACGAGGCTGACGTTCACGTCGGCCTGGAGGAGCGCCCTCTGGAAGTCCCTGACGAGCTCCTTCACCAGCGCCTCGTCTACCACTGGGGCTTTGATGATCTTCTGTATGGCGTTGTATAGGTTGCTTCCCAGTTTCTCCAGTACCACTGCGTACACCCGGTAATGTGTGTAGACTAGGTCATGTCATATAAATATCAAGTATCCCGGGTGTCCTCATCCCAGGTCCGTCTCGGCTACATCGGTTTAATCCCCTGATCCGGCTTAACCTGTAACCGGTGCAGATGAGATCCAGCTACATCCTGCCCTTTGTCCTCGTCTCCATCCTGATACCAATGCTGAACCAGAGCACGGAGCCTGAGATACTTCTCCAGCTACATTCGTTCAACGTCACCCAGTCGGGCCCCGAGGTACAGGTGTGCGCCGAGGTGTGGCTGGAGAGCCCCACCCCAGAGATGGAGTACTGCAGCCTCGATCTGATCGTCGACGGCTTCATCGTGGAGGCCGTGTGCTGGAGCGACCTACCCGACGTCCCCTGGGCGCACCCCGCCGTCACCGTCCCCGCCGTCCTCTACATGAACAGGACGATCACCCTCAGGGAGGGCGTACACGAGCTCCAGTTGGAGAGCTACGCGCGGAACACCGAAAACGAGTGGACGCGGTACACCTCACCGACGCTCACGCTGACCCATGGGCGGGGCGACGGGTCCCTGCAGGACATCAGCTTCAAAGACGTTAGGGCCGAGATCGGCTCTTCGCTGACGGTGTCGGCCTCATTTAACTACACGAGCCCCAGCGGGGCGGTTAAGTTCAGCTATGGTCTGCTCGTGGACGGCGAGGCGACGGAGACGCGTAGCTGGAAGACTACCTCAGGCGGCCTCGACACGTGTCTAACCGTCCACAAGCGGTACGCCCTCAACGCCTCCGATCCGCCTGACCGGGTGCAGCTCTACGCAGCGATGAAAGACCGATACAATAACACCGTGCTGAGGGTGTCGCGGCCCATACCCTTCACAGATGCTTCAGACCTGGCTGAGGGGCAGGGAACCTCCGAGGTACCCAGCGGAAACGTGACCCTCCAGCAGATAACGGCTGCGGGTAGATTCGGGAACTCGACTACTTTGGTGCTTGAGAGAGTGGTGGGCGTCGACCCGGGGCCCACGCCCTGGCTCCAGGCGCCGACGGGAAAGGTGAAGCTCACCATCATGGTTCAGCCGGACGACGTGCCGGGTTTGGCGACCACGCCTGAGCCGGGGATCTACCTCGCCGACGAGGGCTCAGTCGTCTGTCTGCTCGCATCATCTGGGAGCGATGACTGGGTGTTCAGGGAGTGGGTCGTCAGCAGAGCGGGCGAGGGTGTGACGAGGGTGAGAGGAGAAGACGGCTGCGTGGAGGTTGAGCTCACCTGCGACACCGTCGTCACAGCGCTCCACAGCCAGGTCATCAGGTAGCGGGGCCGCCCTACAACCCATATATAACGTGGGTAAGCGTATTCTGAGGAGAGGCATCCAAAGATGCACCCGTCAGAGGCCCCCGGGGAAGCTAGGCGCCGCAGGAGCTACACGCCCGAGGGCCTCTTCGTGATCACGGGGCCTGGGGAGAGCTACGGGAAGGGCTCCGTTTGGATGCTCGGGGACGAGCACGGCTATGTCCAGGCGGTTCTTCTCCGAGACTCGCAGGCCATACATCCGGACACCATTTACATAGAGAACGTCGAGGTTAAACCCGACTGTAGGGGCCGTGGCCACGGCAGGGCCCTCTACTTCAAGGCCGAGAGATTCGCAGAGAACATCGGCGCAAAGTGGATCCAGATCGACTCGGAGGCTGAGGCCGTGGGGTTCTGGTCCGAGATGGGTTTCACGGA
>CAZCKR010000028.1:8935-16676 GCA_964499305.1 uncultured Candidatus Bathyarchaeia archaeon
CCTGTAGGCTTCCACTATGCCCACGCACGGCGCCGGGATCACGTTGGCGACGGCCACTATGGCGCCCTTCCCACCGAGCAGGAGCGTCGGCAGTATCATGTCGGCGGAGCCCGAGAGGGCGTTTATCCTGTCCCCGCAGAGCCTGATGACCTCGGCCATGGTGCCGGGGTTTCCGCTGCTGTCCTTCATGGCGACGAGGCCGCTGGACTCCATGGCTATCTTCGCCACCGTCTTCGGGTCAACGCTATAACCGGTGAACTTGGGGACGTTGTAGAGTATCACGGGGAGGTCGACGGCGTCCATGAGGTCTATGAAGTGGATGGCTATTTCGTCTCCCGTGGGCTTGAAGAAGAAGGGCGTGGTCACGAGGGCGGCCTCGGCCCCCGCCGCCTTGGCGTCCCTGGTGAGCTCGATGGTCTCCCGGGTGCCCATGGCCCCCGTGCCCGCGAACACCTGGGCGCGGCCGTCTACCTTGTCTATCATGAACTCGATGATCCTCTTCTTCTCTTCCCTGCTCAGGTACGGAGCCTCCCCGGTGCTGGCGTTGGCCACGATCCCGGAGACACCGACGTCGACCCAGTATTCGATCAGCGTCTCCAGTGCGTCGAACACGATTTCTCCGCGCTTGTTGAATGGGGTTATGCTGGGCACGTAGACTCCCTCGGGCTTCATATTGATCATCTTGAAGGGGCGGCTCCAAGGATAAAACCGTTGGTAAGCCACGGTTTTTATACGGGGCGCCGCTCCCCCTTTGATGAATGACGGCGAAGGACAGCTACCCCCGCGGCGTGCCCATCAGCATCAAGTACCCCGAGATGCCGGTGTACGAGCTCTGGAGGAACAGCGCCCGGAAGTTCCCGGACCGGGACGCCGTCATATACCTCGGGGCAAGGTACACCTACGAGGAAATCTGGCGCCAGACGCTCTGCTTCGCCGCCAACCTCCAAGGAATGGGGGTGGCGAGGGGGGATCGGGTCGCCGTGCTTCTACCCAACTGTCCGCAGTTCATCGTAGCCTATAACGCCGTCAACATCCTTGGAGGTGTGTTCATCGCCCTGAATCCATTGATGCCCGCCCCAGAGATAGGGCGGGGGTTAAAGGAGACCGGCTGCAGCGTCCTCGTCGTCCTGGACAGGCTGTTAGATAGGCTACCCAAGGTTCTCCCGGAGACAGTCATCGTGGCGGAGGCAGCCCACTATGCGCCCATCCACCTGAGGCTTCTGAGCATGCTCAAGTACAGATACGAGAGCCCTCAGGGCGCGTTGAGGTTCGAGGACCTGACGAGGGGCCCCGCGATCGAGAAGTTCCCCGAGATCGACGCCGCGGAGGACGTGGCCGTCGTCATGTTCACTAGCGGTACTACAGGCGAGCCCAAGGGGGTGATGCTCACCCACTTCAACCTGGTCGTCAACGCGCTGCAGTCCTACCACTGGCTGAGGGGTTGGGGCTACAGCGCCAAGCCCCAGCCAGCGGGGTGGCCCATCGTGCTTTGCGCGCTGCCTTTCTTCCATAGCTATGGCCTCGTGGTGATGAACGAGGCTGTGAGCTTCGGGTGCACCCTGGTGCTGCTGCCGAACCCGACCCCGCTGGACATCATGAAGGCGACGGACAGGCACAGGGTCACTCACTTCCCCCTGATACCGAGGCTCATCAGGGAGATACTGCGCCACCCCGACGTGGGGAAGTTCGACCTCACGAGTCTGACCCACTGCGCCTCTGGCGGAGCCATGATCCAGGCCGAGCACATGAAGGAGTTCGAGGCAGTCGCCGGCGCCAGGATGTACCAGGGGTACGGGCTCACCGAGGCCGGCCCCAGCGTCTGCGCCACCCCGGTGGAGGGGGAGCCCAACTACGCCAGCGCCGGCCTCATCTACCCGGACACCGAGGCCAAGATCATGGACCTCCAGCTGGGGGAGGTGGAGATGCCCCCCGGCGAGAAGGGCGAGATCACCGTGCGCGGCCCCCAGCTCATGAAGGGCTACTGGGGCGGCCCCGAGGAGACCGCCGACGCCCTCAGGGACGGCTGGCTCTACACGGGGGACATAGGCTACATGGACAGTGACGGCTACCTGTACATCGTCGGGCGTAAGAGGGACAGGATCGTGGCCCAGGGCCACACAGTCTGGCCCACCATGGTGGAGGAAGCCCTTGAGAGCCACGATGCGGTCGAGGCAGCCGTCGCCTTCGGCGTCCCCGACCCCCTCAGGTGCTCCACCGACATCCGGGCCGCCGTCAAGCTGGCCGACGGCTACGAGCAGTCGCGTGCGCTGGAGCGTGAGCTCACCGAGCTCTGCGCCGGTAAACTAGAGGAGTACCAGGTCCCCACTGCGATAATGTTCAGGGACGAGCTCCCCATGACCCCCATGGGCAAGGTGGACCGAGGAGCCGTCATCGCCGAGGTGGACGAGCGGATCAAGGAACTCATGCAGGGCGGCGAGACGCCTGAGGAGCTGCTCTGATTTTTCATTGTCTGTGACGAGGAAAATACATTAAAAAATGGTTAGTGGACTAAAATCAGTCCGAGAACTGGACTCCCAGCCCGCCCCTGCTATGGTTGACGAGGCCCATGACGAAGCTGCCTAGGTCCTCGAGTCTAGCGGTCCTCTTGTTGTGTATCGATCCGTACGAGATCAGTTGTAGCTCTCGGAGTATCCTTGCGTTCAACTTCAGAGTGGATAGGGGCACCCCGTACTCCTCTGATAACTGCTTCAGGAGGCTTGTCAGCGACTGGTCTCGCTCGGAGACGGCGTTGAGCACGAGAAGCTGGTTATCGTTAAGCGTGCGGAGAATCAGATTGCGGAGGTTGTCGACTCCGCCCGTAGATATTGGAGTTGATGCACATCCATCACTTGCCCAGAATGCACACTCAGCCTTTTTAAGATTGTTGGATAGCTAGACCTGTCCAGTCCGTAACTGGGAAACCGTTATCACTGACTGTTCAGCTAAAAGGAGTTGAGTAGATTGTTAGACGACTCCTACCTCCAGATGCTGGACCACGACATCAGTGAGTACAGGTCCTGCAGCTTCCACTGGGACTGCGAGAACTGCACCAAGAACCTCTGCATAAGCCTCGTTGGGGTGGCGGAGCTCCCGTCCCTCTACGGCAGCTTCAGTATACTGGGGTTCGCCAACAACAAGGACCATATCGCTGTCGTCAAGGGGGAGGTGTCCGGGAGGGACGGCGTGCTGACCAGGCTCCACTCCTCATGCCTCACAGGCGACGCCTTTGGCTCCCTCCGGTGCGACTGCGGTCCACAGCTCCACACGGCCCTCGCGCTTCTTGAACAGGAAAGACACGGCATTCTTCTCTACATGCAGCAGGAGGGCAGGGGGATCGGCCTGGTCAACAAGATAAGGGCGTATCAGCTTCAGGACGCGGGGTTCGACACCTACGACGCGAACCTCCACCTGGGGTTCGAGCCCGACGAGAGGGACTACGAGGTCTCCGCGGCCATGCTGGATAAGCTGGGGGTACAGAGCGTGAGGCTGCTCACCAACAACCCGGACAAGGTGGAACAGCTTGAGAGGTACGGCGTCGAGGTCAAGGAACGGGTGCCGCTGGAGGTCCCCTCGCAGGAGCACGACGAACGCTACATGAGAACAAAGAAGGAACGGTTCGGGCACAAGCTCAGGCTTTGACCCGTTGAACGGACCCATATTTTTTGTAACTAATTTGAAATACTGGGTAATTCCAGTATGACCACCCTGGGTAGAGACTATGGAGCCTAAAGTCAACCCCACAGCCCGCCTCACCGGGACGGCGATCCTCGCCGCGCTTGTGCTCGTTTTCGACTACACCCTCAAATACTCGGGGCTGAAGATCCCCTTCCCGTGGTTCCCGGACCTCAAGTTAGACTTCACGGGGGTCCCGATAGCGCTCAGCCTGCTCATGTATGGGCTGCCGTCCGCGGTGTCCACGTCGATCGTGGCGGGGCTGGGAATCTTCGCCCGCAGCGGCAACCCGATCTCGGCGTCGATGAAGATGATGGCGGAGCTCTCGACCATGGCAGGGTTCTGGGCTGGGCTCGTCTTGTCCAATAGATCACGCCTCGGCGCCAGAAACTCGATGGTAGCCTCGACCGTGCTAGGCGTCGTGACCCGTGTCCTAGTTATGTCTGCGGCTAACCTCATCGTGATGCCCAGCTTCTGGGGCGTGCCGCTGGAGGTCGCCTACGGGCTGCTCCCTCTGTTAGCCGGCTTCAACGTGGTGCAGGGTCTCATATCGCTCGGCTTCGGGTACTTCCTAAACGAAGCCGTGAAGAGACGGCTCCCCGGCTAGGCGCCCCGCGTATTCTTAAATCCTCTTAAACCTTATCTTTCCTTGATCAAGTTGAAGGAAACCGCGTACCAATGGATAGACGAGAACGAGAAGAGGATCATAGAGTGGAGCGACAAGGTCTGGGGGTTCGCCGAGCTCGGGCTCCTCGAGTTCAAGACAGCTGAGTACCTCTCGGGCGTCGCCGAGAAGCACGGGTTCAAGGTGGACCGAGGCGTCGCCGAGATGCCCACAGCATTCATGGGCACGTGGAGCAACGGCAAGGGCCCCACCATAGGCATCCTGGGGGAGCTGGACGCCCTGGCGGGCATCAGCCAGAAGGCTGTGCCGTACAGGGAACCCGTTAAGGAGGGGGCTCCCGGCCACGGCTGCGGCCACAACATATACGGCTCCGGCGCGGTCGCGGCCGCCATCGCCCTCAAGACCGCGATGGAGGAGAACAAGGTGAAGGGCACCGTCAAGGTCTACGGATGCCCCGCCGAGGAGACCCTCGTCGGCAAGATATGGATGGTGAAGCACAGGCTATTCGACGGCGTCGACGCCGTGCTGGCTCACCACCCTAGGAGCTCTAACACCGCCGGGACCGGCAGCGGCAACGCCATGAACAGCTTCAAGGTGCACTTCTACGGCAGGACCGCCCACTCAGCTGGCGACCCCGAGAACGGCATAAGCGCCCTGGACGCCGTGGAACTCATGAGCAACGGCGTCAACTTCATGAGGGAGCACATCATCGAGAAGGCCAGGGTCCACTACATCCACGAGGAGGCCGGCGGCCAGCCCAACGTGGTGCCCGCCTACGCTAGGACGTGGTACTACGTCCGAGCCCCCGAGAGGGCGCAGGTCGACGAGATCTACGGCTGGGTCCTAGACATCGTCAAGGGCGCGAACCTCATGGCCCGGACCACGAGCAAGCTGGAGTTCCTGACGGGCTGCTACAACAAGATCCCCAACAAGGTGCTGGCGGACCTCGTCGTAAGCCAGATGAGGGAGATAGGCGCCCCCATCCACACAAAGGAGGAGCTGGAGTTCGCCGACAAGATGGCCGAGAGCATCGACATCGACAAGAAGATGAACAGCCTCCAGAAGAGCAGCAGGCCCGACTGGCAGAAGCTCAGGGACGTCCACTTCGACGAACGCGTCCTCGACGACTACCGCGAAGGCATGGTGAGCGCCGGGAGCACAGATGTCAGCGACGTCAGCTGGGTGGCGCCCACCATCGAGTTCGGCACCACCTGCTGCATGCTGGGGACCCCGGGGCACAGTTGGCAGTACGTCGCCCAGAACGGCATGAGCATAGGCCACAAGGGGCTCATCTATAGCACCAAGGTCCACGCCGCCACCGCCCTGGAGCTCCTCACCAAGCCGGAGCTGCTCAAGAAGGTCAGGGATGAGTGGGTGGAGAGGCTCGACGGCAGGACCTACAAGCCGCCTATTCCGATGGACCTCAAGCCTCCGCTTGACCAGCTCAAGGACGCCTAGACCCCCATCCTCCCCCATTTTTTCTGTCTTTGAGTTTCACCTACGACAAAGTCTTTTAATGTTTAAGGCAATACGGCTTTAGGTTGATCGCCGCATATGCATTAATCGTTTACATATGCTTGACCGCGGTGGCGAACAGGTTCATCTTCAGCTCCTTCACCGGAGAGAAGTTCCAAGGCAGGTTCAGCGAAGCCACCGAGGGCATGAGGGAGCGCATGATCCAGGCGAACAGGGAGATAGAGAGCCGACTCGGCAGCCGGATCGGCGGGGACGAGGAGCCTGAGGAGCTCATCGAGTTCGGGGAGATATGGAGGAAGCGGCTCAAGGCAATCAAGACCCTTGACGCGGAGAGAAAGAAGATGAACGGCCACATCAGGTTCATCTACTACATCCTCGTGTTCGGGCTGATCCACGCCGCCCTGGAGCTCGTCTACCCGCTGCCCGTCTTCGAGGCTCAGGGAGTTAAGGTCTACCCCAACACCATAGGGTGGGGCTTCGCCCTGTTCGCTGGGGTCCTGCTCGTACTGTATCAGATGTCCTACCGCAAGCTGGATAAGGCTCTGAGGGGAGTCGAGGCCGACCTCGGCGAGGCGCCAGACTAGTTTTTAAACCCAAATACGTCAATCTGTTTAGGTTGATCGAGCCATACATACTGATCCTGCTGGCCGTCATACTGGCTGTTAGCCACTTCGCCGTCTTCAGGCTTGTCTTCGACGACGACTTCGAGGCGAGGTTCAAGGTGTACCAGGACAGGCAGAGAAACCATCTCATCAGAGAGAACGAGGAGTTCGTGAGCTCGATGCAGAGCGTAATCGACATGGACCCGGAGTCAGTGGAGGAGTCAGGCTTCGGCGAGAAGTGGCGCCACAAGCTGGCGAGCATCGACGAGGTGCTTGAAAGACGGAGGGGGCTCGAAGGCAAGGTCCACATAACGTACTACGTCCTCATAGCCTCCGTGTTGACCTCGGCGGCGGCGCTGAGCGTCCCCGGCGGGGTGCCGCTGCCCTTCAACACCGTTCTCCACGTCACCAGCTTCAGCTGGTGGCTCCTCCTCGGTGCACTCCTGTGGATGATGTGGCTGCTACTGAGGTACCAGATGGTGAACGGCGAGCTCAACAAGACAGGGTTCGACGACCGCAGAGGCATAAGGATAGGCTCAGGGGAGAACATAGTGTCTAGGCTCTTCAGCTGGCTCTCGGAGGCCCTGCGCCGCTAGAGGTCCACCCTGTCCTTGTACCTGAACTGCTTCTCGTAGAGCTCCTCCACCCTCTCCAGGGTATCCGCCTCCTCCGGTCCCTTGTCCTCCCTGATCCGCTTGACGCGGGCGAACCTTAGGGCGTACCCGGACTCGTAGTGGGGGCTCCTCTGGATCTCGTTGAAGGCCACCTCCACGACGAGCTCGGGGCGGACGTGCACCGTGTAGCTGGACTCGGAGACCTTGAGGCTCTGAAGCCTCTCGGTCATCCACCTGAACTGCTCGTCGGTGAGGCCCTTGAACGTCTTCCCAATCACCATGCACCTGTCCTCGTCCCATACGGCGAGGTGGTAGTTGCTCAGCCAGCCCCTCCTCCTGCCCGAGCCCCAGTCGGCGGCGGCGACCACCACGTCCAGGGTCTCGGCCTCCTTGATCTTGAACCACGCCTTGCCCCTGGAGCCCGGCGTGTACGGGCTGTCCAGCCGCTTCGCCATCAGCCCCTCGTGCCCCATGGCCAGCGCATCCTTGAGGAACCGCTTCGCCTCCTCAGGGCTCGACGTGACTACCCTCTTCGCCAGAAGCTCCCCGGGGGCGATGGACTCCAGGGTCTCCCAGCGCCGCCGATATGGCTCGTCGATGAGCAACTCACCGTCTAGGTAGAGCACGTCGAAGAGGTGCAGCCTCAGCGGGACCAGCTCCACCATCGTGTCGACGTTCTTGACCCTCGTGAAACGGCGCATAAGGTCCTGGAATGGTAGAGGCCTGCCGTTCGCCCCGATGGCGATCACCTC
>CAZCKR010000028.1:16776-17990 GCA_964499305.1 uncultured Candidatus Bathyarchaeia archaeon
CAACAAGAGCACCGATGGCGCCACCTCGTCGGGCTCCAGCTTCTTCAGAAACTCGGCAATTAGGGCCGTCTTCTCCTTCCGCTTCGCGGTGGCCTCCAAGACCTTGCACAGCGCAGCGAGTCCGCTGAACTCGGTGTCAGGCGTGGCGGCCGCCTCCGATGTAGTCTGTGAGGCTCCGCTGGCTGCCCGCGGCGCGCATCCTCTTCACCAGGGTCTCCACGCGTCTCGGGCTGAAGCTGCGCTCCCCGCAGAGGAACCCTACTAGGCCCTCTTCGTCCATCTCCCGCGTCTCGACGCCGTATGTCTCTGTGATCTCGGGGTCTAGGTATATGCCGCGGATGGCTTGATACGAGTCAGACACCTTTGCCCGAGTCTCCTCTGGCAGCTCCTCGATGGAGCCGTGCCGCCTAATGAGCTTGAGAGCCGTCTTGGGCCCTATCCCCTTGATGCCTTCGTTGAAGTCGGTGCCCACGAGTATGGAGATGTCGATGAGCTGCAGCCTCGTTATTCCCAGCTCCGAGAGGAACCCCTCAAGCTCTATGAGCTCGGGCTCAAGCCTCCGCGCCCGCCCCTTGCTGGGGAGCCACTCCTCGCCGCCTATGGTGAGGTACCTCAACAGCCGGGGCGTCCCGAAAAGGAGGGAGTCGTAGTCTCTGCTGTTGGCGGCCCAGACGTCCCCCCTGGACGCCATGTACGCGGCCTGTGCCTCCCCCTCCCCTGGGGCCTGCACCCATGGTATGCCCAGCAGCGTGAGCAGCCTCTTCGCGTCGTCCAGTCCTTCCCTAGTCAGCCTCCCTGTCATCACGGCCTTGGAGTAGGCGGTCGCGTAGTCTCCGCGGCTCACAGCCTCCCTGTACTCCTCCTCAGCCCTCCGTTTAGCTTTCTGGCGCTTCTCCACCTCCTGCTGCTTGAGATCGGGTGGTCTCCCGTCGAAGACGAAGACCAGCCTCATGCCGTAGTCTGAGACGAGCCGGGTGGTCCTGAAGGCCAGGCCGACGAGGTGGCTGGTTACTCTCCCCTCGCTGTCCATGAGGGGCGTCCCGTCCCTGACCCTAATTAAGGCGAGGAACTGGTGGAGGACGTTGAAGCCGTCCACGGCGAAGCTCCTGCCCTTGAGGTCATCTAGGCTCAGCGTCTTCTTCGTTATTATGGGTGTGAGGAGGACTCCCAACGGAACCATTCAAGCTAAGTAGCAGCCGAATAAATCGGTTTCC
>CAZCKR010000029.1:0-14108 GCA_964499305.1 uncultured Candidatus Bathyarchaeia archaeon
TGGTGCGACTGCCGGGATTCGAACCCGGGCCGTCTGCGTGGCAGGCAGAAATCATACCTCTAGACTACAGTCGCTGCAACCCATAAACCAACGTGCCGGATATATTTCTTACTCTCGAACGTGGATCACCGATCTCGAAAAGTTATACGTAGAATACCTAAACAACAAACCGCCATGGTATCCTTCCCCGACGACCACTTGACCTGCCCCAGCTGCAACGCCGTGGTGCCCTGGAGCCAAGCGTGCATCAACTGCGGCCACGAGCTACCGCAAAAGCAGCACGAGGAAGACCCCTTCGACGTCCTCAAGGAGAGCCTCAGGGACGAGGAGAACAAGGAGAAGGCCGCCGAGGAGCTGGAGGCGGTGCTCCCCGAGCCCGCACCCGAGGAGGAGCCGGAAGGCCGGCTCGCCCAGCACCTGCTACGGCGAATTAAGATCCTGATAATGGCTGACGCGGGAGAGATCAGCCACGAGGTGTTCAGCAAGCTCTACACGGAGATCATGGAGAAGACCGAGGAGCTCATGGACCAGTACACGGACATCGGGGAGAAGGCAAACGAAGCCGCCGAGATACTGGCGGAGACCAGGAACCTGGTGGAGCAGAAGCAGGGCCAGCTGGAGAGGGGCGAGATCAGCGGCGAGGAGTATGCGGAGGAGCTCGACAGGCTCCGGAACGTCATAGACAAGATCCAGGACAGCATCATGCGGCTGAGGGTGCAGAGGGACGGCCTGGGGCTGGGCGGCGACACGGGGGAGGACGCGGCTAAGCTGAAGGAGCTGCAGAGGAAGCTGCACCACTATAGGGGCTACCTCCCCGTCATGGTGACGTCGGATTCGGTGCCCAAATTCATGGAGGAGACGGTGTACGGGGACCTGTGCCAGATGGTGGAGATCATGGACTCGAACGTGGAATGGGAGTACGTGCACGAGGAGCCCATATACGAGGTGGAAGAGGAGCCTGAGGGAGAACACGAGGAGCCAGTGGAGCAGGAAGTGGCGCGGGCCGAGGACGACGACACATTCAAGGAGCTAGTCAAACACGTCAAAGGCCACGACGACGAGATAAGGCGGCTCCTCAGGGCGATCAGGATGAAGGACAACGTACTCCTTTTGGGGCCCCACGGGGAGGGCAAGACCGAGACCATGCTCCAGCTCCAGAGGATCATGGGAGGCGTCTACCTCCACTGCAGCGAAGAAGTCACCGAGAGGGAGCTCGTGGCGGGGTTCAACCCCAGCGCCTTCGTGGGAAAAGACCCGGTGCACAACGGCGTCCTCATGCAGATAATGCTCAACGAGGGAGAGGACGCGCCTATGGTCTACATCGACGCCGTCACGAAGCTCCGGCCCAAGACGCAGGTCATCCTGTTCGAGGCCATGAACAATAAAACCTTCACCAACCCGGTGGACAGGAAACGGTACACTCTGCCCGACGGGTTCTGCGTGGTGGCGGCCAGCGACCTGGACCGCGTCGCACAGGACACACCGGACCAGGGGCTACTGGATAGGTTCGGGAAGACCATAATGTGGGGCAGGACCTCCATAGAGAGCATCCAGGGACTCGTCGCCAGGCACGCGCTGCCCGCCTACATATTCGACTTCATAGTCTGGGTGAAGCTTGAGGTGGACAGGATGAGCTACATGACTCCCGTCAGCGTCAGGAACCTTGTGAAGTTCGCCAAGGAGTACCACGCCTACCGCGACCTGTACCAGAGTAAGGGCGAGGTCAGGCAGCTGGCGGTGGACAGGCTCCTCAAGATGCGTGTCCTCAACCAGTTCGGCGTCGAGGAGTATGAGGAAGCCCGTCGTAGGGTAATGGAGTACACCTGGGAGTAGAAATGAGCATACTGTTCAGCGACGATTACCCCGTCGTGGTTCTCGCGTTCAGGGTGAGGAACCGTGGGTCGACTTGGCTAGACGGAAGCCCCACAGGCCGCATATACGTCGAGAAACGGGACATGGAGCAGCAGGCCAGGGAGCTGATTGAGGGGGGAAGGCTGACCCTAGACCCTGAGGGCGGGAGGAAGCCCGTGCTTGTATCCGTGGGGGGGAGCGGCGGGTTCTACGCAGCCATCCTGGAGGACCCCGAGGCGGTCGAGGCGGAGGCGAGGAAACCGGGAAAAATGCGTCCAGCTCAGCAATGCATGCAGCCGGTCACCACCTACGACCAGGAGCGGAACGTAATCCGGCTCATGGAAGAGAACAGGTTCCACGACTTCGTCGAACTCCTTGAGGCGTAAAAGCCGATGATCGAGGAGGCCCTAACCGGGTTCGACGGAAGATCCATCCACCCCGTGACCACCAGGACGCTGGTCACAGAGATGAAGGCATACAGCAGGGGGCATAGCCCCCGCAGGGACATGGAGGCACGCACCGTGGTGCTCCTGGACAGAGGTGCCAGCATGGCTGAACCGTGGAGCCTATGGGAGCAGTACCCCAAGATCATGGTGGCCAGGTTCCTGGCGAACGCGGTGGCGGCGTCCCACTCCAACTCAGTCGTCTACAGCTTCGGGGAGACCCTGAGAAGGGAGAACAGCCTAAACGACTTGGAGCCGCTGGACGAGGCGCTGAGACACGTGTCCCTGCTTGAGCCCGAGCGCCTCATGATACTCACCGACAGCAAACCCGTCCACATCGACGGCGTCGAAACTGACGAGAGCTGCGAGAAGACGGTAAGACTGTTGGACGCTTTGGGCAGGTCAGGAGTCCAGACGATGATATTGACGCTGAGCCAGGACAGAGAGATTGAAAAATTCTATAGCCGGCTTATGCACACGCCGGGCACACTAGTCTCGCCGCTTAGGGTCGGCGGCGACGTAGTATGCATGATGCAAAGGTTAGCTGAATGGTTCTAGTCTAGCTTCGCGATCCACCGTGCAGTGACTAGACGAGACGCCTCGGGGTGTCACGGTACTCGGCCTCCGGGGACATCTTTGGTATCCTCATCCACTCGCCGTCGGCGGAGACTACTACAACGACTCTAATCATTCCAGCACATGAGAAAAGGTCAATGATATTACGTTGTGGATGATGCGTGTTCACGGCTTCCCCTATTTCAATAAGCGGAGCAAGGTTGGGAGCTGGTTGACCGAGGCAAGAACCATGGCGCTGCCCGCCTCGAGTAACGCGCTCCTTGTCTCTTCCTTCGCCGCGACGCAGCCGAAGACCCCGGCGAAGAGGAAGCCTTCGCCCGCGTTCTCGGCCATCAGCCTGTCGGCCATGGTGTCCCCCACGTAGAGGACCCGATTGTACGGCCTGTAAGGCTCGGAGGCCCTGAGCAGGGGGTAAGGGCTGGGCTTGTGGAGGCTCCCCCCTGTCTCCCTCTCCGCCGCCGCGACGTCGTCGTGCCACACCTGGGCGGCGGGGTGGAACCGGCTTATGGTGCCTCCGAGGACGTGTCGAGCCGTGTCGGCGAGGCTCCCGGAGGCTATGCCGAACCTGGGCCCCCCGATGAGGGCTGCCAGCCAGTCCAGCGCCCTTTCCGCGATCACGACCTTCTCGTTTTCCACGTAGCCCACAGGGGATGCGTTGAACTTAGCTGGGGTCTGGAAGGTCTCCTGGAACAGCGTCGCCCCTAAGAAGAACTCCTCGAACATCGTGGACACCATGCTCTCCCCCACGCCCCCGGGGTGGCTCAGCGCCCTCTTTACGCCCTCAAGCTCAGGAAGCAGCTTGGCGTCCACCGACTCGACACCCGTCTCGTCTAGCACCATCGAGAAGTCCATGAGTTTACCGTACAGCCCGGCGGAGTCTATCTTAGCATCGACTCTGTTCTCTTTAATGAACTTGTACCTGCCGTGGATGTCGGGGCATCTCAGTGACTCCAAGGCAAGCCTGTTTATGCTTCCGGCTTCAGCGGACTCCGCGAGGATCCGCATCACCAGGGCGTAGGCGAGCGTCCAGTCGTTGTTGAACCCTCCTCTCTGCTTGTACGCGAAGTTCAATTCGCCGTCGAAGAGGGACTCCTGCAGCGTCGCGCCGGTGAACGCCTCCACAAGGACACGCGTCGTCCTCGCCACAGCCCTGGGGTAGGACTCGCTGATGTCGATGAGCACGCCGTCGCAGTCGAAGACGATGACATCGATTCGCCTGATCTCGCTCAGTTTGTCGGCGCGGACGTAGGCCGACTGCCTGCCTAGCCTGTACTCAATGTAGTTGGGTCTCGACACACCACTTCACTCAGGGTTTACTGGGATTCAGATGCCTGCTTCCTAACCTTATGGCGTACAACTACTTTACCTATTTCACGCGATATGGTGCGCGTGATGCGTAGGATCGCTGAGCGGTTGTAGCTTCGATTACCGTGGAGATGGAAGGCTTCTTGGGTCTGCTAACGGACCTCCTTGTGGAAGCATGTGCGCTCCCCCAGGTGGCACGCGGGGCCCGTCTGCTCGACGAGGTAGACCACGGCGTCGTTGTCGCAGTCCGTCAGCACCCGTCTGATCCTCTGGACGTTGCCGCTGGTGACGCCCTTCCTCATCACCTTGCCGTGGCTGCGCCTATAGTAGTGGGCCCACCCCGTCTCTAGGGTCAGCCGAAGCGCCTCCCTGTCGACGTAGGCCAGTGTTAGCACCTCGAGGGTGTCAGCCTCCTGCGTCACGACTGGGATCAAGCCGCCTGCCTTGTCCCAGTCCAGCTGGTCCACCTCTACGCCGATCATAGCCTGACGCTCACCCCCTCCTTCCTGAGATACCGTTTGACCACGGGGACAGGGTAGTTGCCGTAGTGGAACACCGAGGCCGCGAGGGCGGCGTCGGCCGTCCCTTCCGTGAACGCCTCGAGGAAGTGTCTGGGCTCACCCGCCCCCCCTGAGGCTACCAGGGGCACGTTGACGCGCCGGGATATCTGGCGGTTTAGTATGTTGTCGAACCCCTTCCTGGTGCCGTCCCGGTCCATGCTGGTGACGAGGAGCTCGCCGGCCCCCAGCTCGGCGGCCTCCGCGGCCCAGTCCAAGGCGTCCAGCCCTGTGGGCGTCGCGCCGCCGTGGGTGTAAACCTGGAACCAGCATCTTCCCTCGGGGGTGTCTACGACGTTCCTGTCCGGCCTAGCTTCGTATACTCGTCTCGCGTCTATCGCCACGACGACACACTGGGAGCCGAACACATGGGCGATCTCGGTGATCCTCTCCGGGTGCAAAACCGCGGCCGTGTTGAGGCTGGTCTTGTCGGCTCCGCTCCTGAGGATGAGCCTGACATCCTCCACCGTCCTGATGCCGCCGCCCACCGTGAAGGGTATGTCCAGCTCGGACGCGACAGCCCGGACAAGGCCGCTGAGAGTTTCACGCCTCTCGCGGGTGGCCGTTATGTCAAGGAAGACGAGCTCGTCGGCGCCCTCCTCGTTGTACCGCTTAGCCAGCTCCACGGGGTCGCCGGCGTCCCTCAGGTCTATGAAGTGGGTGCCCTTGACGACCCTGCCGTCCTTGACGTCGAGGCACGGGATTATCCTCTTCGCCAGCATCACCGGCCCCCCACCGTGCTCACGGCCTGCCGATAGGTGAAGCGGCCCTCGTAGAGGGCCTTACCAACCACGACCGCCGCCGCCCCTGCCTCCCTGAGCCTCACAAGGTCCTCCAGCTGGGAGACGCCGCCTGAGGCTATGACGGAGGCGACGCCGCTAATCTTCCGGTAGACATCAACGTCTGGACCCGACAGGGCTCCGTCCCTGTCTACGTCGGTGACCAGGAACCACTCGAATCCGAGATCGGTGTACGTCTGTAAGGCGTCGGTCAGGCGTCTGCCGGTGGCCTCGGTCCATCCCCTCGCGAGGACGACGCCGTCCCTGTGGTCCAGCGCGACGGCGACCCGCTCCGACCCGTACTCACCGAGGAGCCCCGCCGCCTCGCCTGGGTTGCTTAGAGCGTATGAGCCCAGAACCACCCTGTACACGCCAGCGTCGAGGAGTTGGGCCGCCTCCTCCCTGCCCCTGATGCCGCCGCCCACCTGGGTCTCCACGTCCAGGGAATCGACCATCATCAGTATCTGGGCTCTGTTGCTTCCTCTGCGTAGGGCGGCGTCGAGGTCTACGACGTGGATCAGCTCGGCGCCTGCGCTGCCCCATCTCCTCGCGGTCTCCAGGGGGCTGCCGGTGTCGTAGAGCTTCATGGATTCGGGGACGCCTCTGGTGAGCCTGACTACCCTGCCATCCATCACATCCAGCGCCGGTATCACCTGCATCTGTTTCACCTCTTCACCAGCCCCGCGTAGTTGGCTAGGAGCCTGGCGCCTGCCTCCCCCGATTTCTCGGGGTGGAACTGGGTCCCGTAGACGCTGCCCCGCTCCACGATGGACGCGAACGTGCCGCCGTAGCTGGTGGATGCCAGCGTGTCCCGGGGGTCGGCGGGCTCCGGGTAGTAGCTGTGGACGAAGTAGAAGTATGAGCCGGGCTTCACCCCGTCGAGGAGTGGGCTTCCCCTCTTGGGTTCAACCGTGTTCCAGCCCATGTGAGGCGTCTTCATCTCCCCCACGAACCGCTTCACCTCGCCGGGCAGGAGCCCCAGGCCGCTGCCGGGGCTCTCCTCGCTGCGTTCGAAGAGGAGCTGCATCCCGAGGCAGCTGCCGAGGAGAGGCGTCCCCTCACTCACAGTGGCCTTCAGCGCCTCCCTGAAGGGCTCCAGGTTGGCCGCGGCGGCCCCGAAGTTTCCGACGCCGGGAAGCACCACAGCGTCCGAGCCTGATAGCGTCGACGGCTCCTCGGCGACTTCGACGCGGAGCCCGGCCTTCCGGAGGGCGTTGGACATGCTGAACAGGTTCCCGACACCGTAGTCTATGATCGTCGCTACCGGCACCTAGATCACCCCCTTGCTGCTGGGGACACCCCGTCTCCTCGGGTCGAGGGCTACCGCCTGCCTGAGGCTGAGCGCTAGGGCCTTGAACGCGGCCTCGGCCCGGTGGTGGTCGTTTGAGCCGTAGTGTACCTTGACGTGTATGTTGGCGTGGAGGCTCGTCGCCAGGGACTCGAAGAAGTGGGTCAGGTCCTCGGCGGCCGCGTCCTCCAGCGTGGGCCCGCTGAGGCCGAGGTTGACCACGTGGTATGGTCTGCCCCCCAAGTCTACGGCGCAGCTCGCGAGGCTGCAGTCCATGGGAACCGTGGCGTAGCCGAACCTGGTTATGGGCGCTCCTGCAAGCGCGTCACGGATGGCCCTGCCGAGACACAGCGCCGCGTCCTCCATGATGTGGTGCTTCAGGTCTCCCGTGGCCTTGAGCCGTATGTCGATCATGCTGTGGGTGGAGAGGCTTGTGAGCATGTGGCTGAGGAACCCCACGGGGGTCTCGATCTCGGCTGCCCCGGAGCCGTCCAGGTTGACAGAAACCGAGACGGAGGTCTCACGGGTTGTGCGCTCGACGCTGCTCGTCCTCAAGGCGCCTCACTCCTCGCGGCACGCAGGATGGTGGGCAGGTCGTTGACGCTGTGGGCCACCACGTCGCAGCCATACTCCAAGAAGGCCTGCCGGGCCTCGACACTCGCGGCGACGCACCCGTAGACCCCGGCGAAGAGGTACCTGTCGCCGGCCCTCTCCGCCGTGAGCATGTCGGCGACGGTGTCTCCCGCGTAGAGGGCCCGCGTTATGGGTTGATAGGGCTCAGCTGAGCGTGTCAAAGGGTAAGGGTTAGGCTTACCCAGGCCCCTACGCCCAGTGGCCGCCTCGGCCTGCTCTATGTCGTCGTGCCAGACCTGGGCTTCTGGTCTGAACCTTCGGAGGGCCACCCCGAGAGCGTGGAGAGCCGTGTTGGCCAAGCTGCCGGATGCTACTCCGAACCTTGCTCCCCCGATGATCTCCTCCAGCTGGTCCAGCGTCTCGTCTGTGACTACAACCATCTCGTTCTCCACGTAGCCCGTCTGGGCGTCGGTGAACCTCACAGGCACGCCGAATGTCTCCTCGAACAGGGCTGCGCCGCTGAAGACCTCCTCGAAGATTGTGGACACGATGCTCTCCCCTACGCCGCCTGGGTGGGCGAGGGCCTGCTTGACCCCCTTCATGGCGGGTAGAAGCTGGGCGTCCACGGACTCCACGCCTGAGTCGTCGAGGCCGGTGGCGAAGGACAGCAGATCGTCGTAGAGATTCTCTATAGGTATCCCCGCTTCAACCCGGTTCTCCCCGATGAACCTTAGGCGCTGGAGCATGTCATCGATGTCCAGCGACCGCTGGGCGAGCTCCTCTATCTCGGCGGCCTCGGGGGAAGACGCGAGTATCCTCATGACCAGGGCGTAGGTGAGGTCCCAGTCGTTGTTCATGCCGCCTGTCCGCTTGTAGGCGAAGCTGAGCCTCTCGTCGAACAGGGCCTCGGGCAGCTTGACGCCGGTGAAAGCCTCAACGAGGGCGGACATGATCCACGCCACGGCCTTACCGTATGACTCCTGCACGTCGAGGAGCACGCCGTCGCAGTCGAAGACGACCACATCGACCTCCGCCAGCCATGGTAGCCGGTCCTCTCTCAAGTAGAGTTTGTGGCCTTCTCGCTGAAGCTCTATGTATTTTGGGTTCATGTTGTAGCCTCCTCTAGTGCACAGAGGAACTCCGTTACCTCTTCTCTAGGCGCCACGGTGACCCTGAGACAGCCATCGTACCCCAGGACTTTGCCGATCCTGCGCACACGTACACCGCATCTACTGAGGCCTTCGTAGACCTCCATGTATGGCTTCTCCGTGTTGAAGAGAACGAAGTTGGTGGCCGAGGGGAACGCCTGGACGCCCGGAAGCCCGTTGAGAGCCACTATCAGCCTCTTTCTCTCTTCCTTCGTCTCCTGAACAGACGCCTCAACCTTATCCCTGTTTCTGAGCACATTGATCCCGGCCCACAGCGTCAGGCTCGACACCGGGAACGGCGGCAGATACCTCTCGTTGAGGGCTTGGGCGAGCCTCGTGTTGGTCACGGCGTAGCCTAGCCTCATCCCGGCGAGGCCGTACGCCTTGGAGAACGTCCTCAGCACAACGAGGTTCTCCCTCTTCGTGGCCTCCCCGGCTAGAGAGTGTTCCCCGTACTCGGCGTATGCCTCGTCGATGAGCACCAGGCCGCTGAAACCCTCCACTAGCTCCAGGACGGCCTCCACCTTGAACTGGTTGCCTGTAGGGTTGTTTGGGTTGCACAACACTATCATGCCTGTCTCCGGGGAAACCGCGTCCAGCACCTTGGCCGGGTCCAGGGCGAACCCGGGGTCTAGCTCAACCGGCCTGTACCTGAGACGCCTTATCGCGGCGAAACGCGGATACATGCTGAATGTGGGTGACACCGCGACGACCTCGTCTCCTTCCCTGAGCATGCTTGAGACCAGAAGCTCGATCACCTGGTCGCCGCCTGACGCAACGACCAGCTGCCCCGGCTGAACCGCCAGAACCTCCGCCAGAGCCATCTTGAGGATGGACGTCTCGTCCCGAGGGTAGAGCCTAGGGTCGCAGCTTCTTGCGGCCTCCACGATCATGTTCTGTATGAACTCCTTTGGGAGGAAGAGGTTCTCGTTGGCATCCAGCTTGACGAGGGCGTCGGCCTCGTACGGCTTGTAGGGGTTGACGCGCTCCGAGTCCCTGTAGAAGCCTTCGAGTGACATCACCGGAACCTCCCCTCCACGGCAAGGCCGTGGTTCGGTAAACCCTCCGAGTCGGACAGCGCTTTAACGTGTTTTCTCACGTTCTGGAGGCCTTCCATCGTCGACTCCACGATGGTCACGGGCTTCAAGTAGTCTAAGACCGTGATCCCGGGGCTGATCTTCGCGTAGCCCCCCGTGGGTAGGACGTGGTTGGCGCCCATGCAGTAGTCCGTGGACGAGACCGGCGTGTAGGGGCCGACCAGGACTAGTCCGGCCGAGGGCGCCTTTTCCGCCACCAGCCAAGGCTCGGTGGTCATCACCTCCAGGTGCTCGGGGGCCAACGCGTCTGCGAACTCCACAGCCTTCTCAAGGCTGTCCACCGTGTAGATGAAGCCGCCTTCTCTTAGAACCTCCTCGACGACGCGCCTTCTAGGAGCCTTGGCCACTGATTCGCTGAGCAGCCTCTCGACTTCTTCGGCTAATCGGGGGGAGGTGGTGACTAGACCTACCAGGCCTCCCGGTCCGTGCTCGGCCTGGCTTATCATGTCCAGCGCGATGAGCAGTGGGTCCGCGGTGTCGTCGGCTAACACGAGGACCTCGCTGGGCCCGGCGGGCTTGTCGACGGCCACCGCATCTGAGGCGGCGGTCTTCGCGGCCGTGACGTACCTGTTACCTGGGCCAACGATCTTGTCCACACGGGGGATCGTCTCTGTGCCGTAGGCCATGGCGACGACGGCCTGGGCGCCTCCCACCCTGTACACGTTGTCTACTCTGCATATGTCGGCCGCCACGAGGGTCAACGGGCTTATCCTCTTGTCTTTGCCTGGCGGCGTGCAGACGACGACCTGATCCACCCCCGCTACCCTGGCGGGTACGACGTTCATAACAAGGCTGCTGGGGTAAGCGGCCTTGCCCCCGGGGACGTAGCAACCCACTCTGCCGAGGGGCTTGACGACGCTTTTCACGTTGACGCCGTCCAGCTCGACGGTGAACATGAGCCTCTTGAGCCTCGTGGATTCTACAATCTCCAGCCGCCTCTTAGATTCCTTAAGCGCGGCTATCTGCTCCTCCGTGACCATGGAGTAAGCCGCCTCCACCTCGTCCACGCCGACCTCCAGTTCATCGGGGGCAAGCCTGACGCCGTCGAACCTCTCCGTAAAGCGTATCAACTCGGAGTCTCCCTCAGCCTTCACCCTCTCAAGTATTGAGTTGACGACGTCGAGCAACTGGTTATCGGGGGTGACGTTGGGCCAGCGGGTGCCCAGCAGATCCATGGGGGGCTCTCTGTATACCTTCATCTAGGCCCCCCGTTGCCTGTCGCTATCTCCTCCAAGGGCAGAACCTGCCTGGGCTCGTACACCACGAGCCCCTGGGCGAGTGCCCTCAGCGTTGGAAGCATCTCGATGAACCTGTCCTTATCGATGACTGTGTTCACGGCGCACCAATCGGGGTCGCTCAGGTCGCTGATGGTGGGCCGCTTCAGCGCCGGCAGCTGCTCCAGCAGCGGCTTCAGGTTGCTTCGCTTCACGTTGGCGAATATGTGAAGCTTCTTCGCTCCATCCACCGCGCCGCGGAGCAGCGTGAGTATGTCCATGATCTTCTCCCGTTTACAGGGGTCACTCAGGGACGCCTTGTTGGCTATTAGGAGGGCGCTGGTCCTCATTACCTCATCGATTATCTTGAGGCCGTTCTGCTGCAAGCTCGTCCCGGTGTCCACCACCTCTAGTATGGCGTCGGCGTCCTCAGGGGGCTTGGCCTCGGTGGCGCCGAAGCTCAGGTAGACGGCGACCCTCTCGTTGTCTCCGATCCTCCACCACGGCGTCACGACGACGGGGTCAGAGCCCCCGTAAAGCTCCATGTACGCCGAGTTGGCCTTCAGATACTCCTTGGCGGCGTTTAGGTACTCTGTGCTGATCCTGAGCACCTCGCCCCGTTCGTCGCTTCTACGGATCAGGTCTGAGAGGCTTTCAACCATAGATAGGTTCTTGGGCACGGCGAGCACGAGCCTCACCCTGCTGTACTCCAGGTCGAGGAGGACCTCGACGTCTGCCTTGTTCTCGGCCACCCAGTCCCTGCCGCTGATGCCGACGTCCTGTACGCCCTCGCTGACGTAGGTCGGTATCTCCTGGGGCCTGAGTATCTTGAGCTCTATCCCTGGATCATTGATGCCGGGCCTGTAGGTGCGGTCCTGTCCGCTGATCTGGTACCCGGCCCGCTCCAGAATCTTCATGGTGTCGTTTCCTAGGTGCCCCTTGGGTAGGGCGAACTTCACAACTGTCATATTACTGTCTCCTGTGGGTTGTCTGAGAGAAGCCTAGAATCCACTGAAGCTGTTACAAGTTTAGAAGGCTCAACGGTGGACTCGGGTGGCTGAGAAGTCTTGTCCTCACTGGGGATGAACGCGAACGCCCCTAGTGAACTCGCTCCCTCATTTTCTCTCCACTAAGGCATCCAAAGCGGGTTCACGCGATATAAAGATTCCTAAATAAGTCTAGGTAGGCTGAAGTGACCTGGGTTTGTCTCACAGTCTCGCGACTTTCTCCCTAATCGCTGTAGCGTCAGGGTTTGGAAAACCTTTATACGCATAAACGCTGTTGGGAGGGGTGCATTAGGCGGCTCTAGACGGAACAAGGATGAAGAAGATGTCCGGGAGAACAGTGATCGACGGAGACGGCCTCATACTGGGCAGGCTGGCTAGCACGGTAGCCAAGAGGCTTCTCGCGGGCGAGGCCATAGACATAGTCAACGCCGAGAAGATCGTCGTATCGGGTAAACGCAAGATGATCATAGAGACGGAGAAGGAGTTCCTCAACGTGGGAGGGTTCGGCAAGGGCCCCATCCACTACAGGCAACCCCACAGGATGGTACGCAGGACCATCAGGGGGATGCTGCCCCACAGGAAGAGCCACGGCAGGAACGCATACAGCCGCCTCAGGGTCCACATAGGCGTACCCAGGGAGCTGGAGGCCGCCGAGAAGCAGAGCATCCCGGAGGTCCACTCGAGCAGCCTGAACCGCAGGTTCGTGACCGTGGGAGAGATCGCCGAAGCCATCGGCTGGAAGAAGTGAAATGGATGTCAAGTAGAAGAAGGTCTGTTCTGGCCGTCGGGAAACGAAAGACGAGCAAGGCGAGGGTCGTCATCTCGGATGGTAAAGGCAGAGTAAGGGTCAACAACACGCCGATACACCTAGTCGAGCCCTGGATAGCACGCGAGAAGATAATGGAGTCCCTGAGGCTTGCCGGCGACTACGCGGGTAAGGTGGACATAAAGGTCAAGACGCATGGAGGAGGCGTCATGAGTCAGGCAGAGGCGGTCAGGATGGGAATAGCCCAAGGCCTCGTCAAGTACACTAGGAGCAAGCGTCTCAGGAACAGGTACATAAAGTACGACAGGACGATGCTAGCAGGCGACGCCCGCCGCAAGGAGTCGAAGAAGTTCGGCGGCCCAGGCGCTAGGCGCAGGAAGCAGAAGAGCTACAGGTAGTTGCGTATGGTTCGAATGATCTCACCCATCGTGGAGAGGGGAAACAGGGTCCGGGAGGGCAAGGGCTTCAGCGGAGAGGAGCTGAAAGCCGTTGAGCTTACACCCACGAAGGCCAGGAAGCTTGGCATACCGTACGACCCCCGCCGAAAGACCAGCCACGAGGAGAACGTCGAAGCCCTCAAGGAGTACCTAAAGGAAGCCGAGACTGCGGGGCTAGGATTCAGGAAGCCGAGGCAGACCGGCAAGCCCCACGTCGGAAGGGCGTACAGGGGCAGGACCAGCGCCGGCAAGAAGATGCGGAACCTAAGCCGCAGAAAATAGCTTATTTTATTGACACTGTTTTATTCCGATGAAAACGGTTGACTGCGTTTCCCTAGTCGTGTTACGAGATGGAAAGATACTTGTGGAGAGGCGCAGGGAGGACAGAGAGACACACCCGGGAGCGACGGTCATCCCCGGTGGACACCTAGAGGGAAAGGAGTCCTTCGCTGACGCCTGTAGGAGGGAGCTCAAGGAGGAGCTTGGGCTGGACTGCAAGGAGTTCAGGTTCCTCGCTGAGGCCCTGGTACCCACCGATGTGGAGGTGCAGAAGACGCGGTGGTACGTCTGTATGGACTGGGAAGGTGAGCCTGTCTGCAACGAGGCTGACGAGGTCTTCTGGATAGGCTTGGACGAGTTGTTCAGGCTGGACTTCGAGTACGACAGAGAGGCCGCGTCAACGCTTTCCACGGAAACCAGTAAAAATTAATATAACGCTACAGTGTATTGTAGCGATTTAATTGACGCGCCGAGTCCACGTGATAAAGGACCCCGATGTAGCGAAGCTGCTCGCGGACGAGACCAGGAGACAGATACTGAACAAGCTAAGACACGACGAGTACTCCACGACAGACCTCGCCAAGGCTTTGAACAGGAACCACAGCAGCATCGTCCATCACCTCAACCAGCTGCTGGAGGCGGGGCTCATCGAGGTCACCCGCGAGGAGAAGGTGAGGAACATGGTTCAGCCCTACTACAGGAGCGTGAGCCATAGCTTCCACGTGGCCTACAGCCTCACCGAGGCGCTCAGCCAGGACCCCGACTACTCGGCCTGGCAGGAGGAGTAC
>CAZCKR010000029.1:14208-16220 GCA_964499305.1 uncultured Candidatus Bathyarchaeia archaeon
AGCTCACCAAGGATCAGGAGTACATGGACGCGGTTCGCCGCCTGTCAGAGATCATTGGAGAGCCCAAGGAGGATCAGCGGGGTTAATGTCGAGGCACGGAGACCCAGAGCCCCGGAAGGTCGAGTGGAGCACCTTCCGTAGGCTCTTCGGCTACATAACGCCGTACTGGGAAGTTAAGTTGATCCTGGCGCTGGTGGTTGTGACCACCACCTTTTCAGTCCTTTCCCCTGCCATCATCGGCGGCATAGTGGACATGTTGGGTTACATGGCTGAGGGAGAAGAGATGGAGGCGGGGAAGGGGGTTGAGGGACTCGCCTACGGAGTCTTGTCGCCGGTGGCGGATTGGCTCACCGGCTCTACTGCCATGGACCCCGACTTCGCGGTTCTCTTCGTGTTCAGCTTCAGCCTAATAGTAATAGCCGTACTGGTCGGGGTGCTGAACTACCTCCAGAGGTACCTCCTGGAGATAATCAGTCAGAGGGCTGGTTACGATATTAGGAACGACATGTACAACAGCCTCCTCGAGCAGAGCTTCAGCTTCTACGACCAGCAGCGCACAGGCCAGCTCATGGCCAGGGCTACCGGGGACATCAACATGCTGGGCCGGTTCTTCAACTTCGGCTTCAGGATGGCGCTGAGCAACAGCCTCTTGTTGCTGTTGGTGGTATATAGTATGGTTAGCCTCAACGCCGAGCTGACCCTTATCTCAATCTTGGTGCTGCCGTTCCTCCTCTACTCGACTTTAACCTACTCGAGGAAGGTGACCCCCCTCTGGAGAGAGGTGAGGGAGCAGAACGGCGTCATAACCAGCGTACTCCAAGAGAACCTGTCGGGGCTCAGGGTCGTGAGAGGTTTCAACCGTGAGGACTATGAGGAGCAAAAGTTCGCGGCCGAGTGCAGGGAATACTTCGACATCAACATAACGCTGGCCAGGCTCAGGTCCTTCTTCATGCCCCTAGCCAGTTTAATCAGCAGCGTCGGCGTAGTCATTATCCTGTGGTACGGCGGGAGCCAAGTCATAACTGGGGCGCTGAGCCTAGGGACCGTGGTGGCCTTCTACTTCTACATGGCGAGGCTCATGGGCCCCGTGAGGATGCTGGGGTTCATGACGAGCATGTTCGTCAGGGCTAGCGCCGCGGCTGAGAGGGTCTTCGAGGTCGTCGACGCCAAGGTGGACGTCAAGGACAGGGAGGGAGCCACCGACCTGGAGAATGTCGAGGGCAGGATAGCCTTCGAGGACGTCTGGTTCAGCTACGACGGCGAGAACATGGTGCTCAAGGACATAGACCTGACCGTGGAGTCGGGGCAGACCGTCGCCATCCTCGGGGCCACGGGCTCGGGGAAGAGCAGCATCATCAACCTAGTGCCCAGGTTCTACGACGTGTCCCGGGGCGGCATAAAGCTGGACGGAGTGGACATACGGGACACCACCATCAAGTCATTGAGGGGCCACATAGGCATAGTGCGCCAGGACCCCTTCATATTCAGCACCACCCTCAGAGAGAACATATCCTACGGAGTGAAGGACGCCAGCCTGGACAGCATCAAGGAGGCGGCGAAGCAGGCCAAGATCAACGAGTTCATCGAGGGCCTCCCAGAGGGCTACGACACCAGGGTGGGTGAGAGAGGCGTCACACTCAGCGGCGGCCAGAGGCAGAGGGTCGCCATAGCTCGCGCCCTGCTGAAGAACCCCAAGATACTGATACTGGACGACAGCACCAGCAGCGTGGACACCCAGACGGAGTACGAGATACAGCAGGCGCTGGACGAGCTGCTGGAGAACAGGACCACGTTCATCATCACCCAGCGCCTCAGCAGCATCAAGAAGGCCGACTACATCATCGTGCTTGAGGACGGGGAGATAACCGAGATGGGGGTCCACGATGACCTCATGGAGCATGGGGGCATCTACTACAAGCTGTACCAGACCCAGATCGCCGGCGCCGAAGGAGATGAGGCGTAGTGGGCTGGCACATGAGAAGGTACGCTCAGGAGGACGACTACGAGCGGAC
>CAZCKR010000029.1:16320-17917 GCA_964499305.1 uncultured Candidatus Bathyarchaeia archaeon
GACAAGATCACCGAGCTGATATCCAGCGGCATCGCCAACGTGGTGGCCGACCTCGTCACCCTGGTGGGCATCGTGGCCATCATGCTCTACATGAACTGGAGGCTGAGCCTCATAACGTTCAGCGTCATCCCCATGATGGCGCTGTTCCTCTACTTCTGGGGCAGGCGCGTCAGGAAGGTGTACAGGGAGACCCGTAAGACCATCGCAAGCGTCTCCGCGAAGATGGAGGAGAGCGTCAGCGGCATGAAGGAGATCCAGAGCTACAGCAGGGAGGGGGAGACCCGCCGCGAGTTCCAGCAGGTGAACCTCAACAACATGCAGGCCAACGTCCAGGCGGGGCAGATAATGTCGGCGTTCTGGCCGGCCGTCCAGATATTCACGGCGGTGGGCAACTTCCTGGTCCTCTGGTTCGGCGGCACAGCCGTCATGAAGGGGGACCTGAGCGTCGGCGTCCTATTCGGGTTCATGAGCTACCTGAGCCGGTTCTTCTGGCCCATACAGGACCTGAGCGGCTTCTGGAACAGCGTCCAGTCGGCCCTGGCCGCCGCGGAGAGGGTGTTCGGGATCATGGACACGCCGGTCACGGTCATCGACGACGCCGACGCCGTGGAGCTGCCGAGGGTGGAGGGCCGGATAACGTACGAGGGACTCACTTTCGGGTACGAGCCGGGGCAGCCCGTCCTCAGGGACATCGACCTCGTGATAGAGTCCAACACCACAGTTGCGCTGGTTGGGCCCACCGGCGTCGGCAAGACCACCATGATCAATCTCCTCTACAGGTTCTACGACCCCGACGAGGGAAGGGTAGCCGTGGACGGACACGGCCTGAAGGACATCAGGCTCGCGTCGCTACGGAGGCAGATGGCGGTGGTGCTCCAAGACAACTTCCTGTTCTCAGCGAGCATCATGGAGAACATCAGGTACGGGCGGCTCGACGCCACGGACGACGAGATCAGGGAGGTCTCCGACGCCGTGGGGGCCCACGAGTTCATCATGAAGCTCCCCGAGGGCTACGAGACCGACGTCAGGGAGCGTGGGGGGAGGCTCAGCGTAGGGCAGAGGCAGCTCATAAGCCTCGCTAGGGCGCTGCTGGCGGACCCGCGGATTCTGATCATGGACGAGGCGACCAGCAGCATCGACGCCTACACGGAGCTGATTATCCAGCAGGCGCTGGAGCGGATATTCAGGAACAGGACGAGCATCATCATCGCCCACAGGCTGAGCACTGTGAGGAACGCCGACAAGATCGTTGTGCTTGAGGAGGGGAGGATAGCGGAGTCGGGCACCCACGACGAGCTGGTTGCGGGGGGTGGGCTCTACAGGCAGCTCTACGAGATGCAGTTCAAGTACGAGAACGGTGAGGAGACCCCTCACGAGCCCGATGATACTCCAATGTGACAAGGATATTGAAATTCTCAATATGGCTTTGGTTAATGGAAACATAAAGTCTCGTCTATTATGTGGGGAGGGGGGTTCTTACCTTCCTAGAAGTGGAGGTGCTGGGGGTTTCGTGGGTGTGGTGTAGGGTTACCGGCGGGGACGTTTATCGTGGTGATCGGGCGACGACTTTGGTTTTCCCTTATAGTTGGTTACTTAC
>CAZCKR010000030.1:0-14903 GCA_964499305.1 uncultured Candidatus Bathyarchaeia archaeon
ATCCAAAAAGTAAAAAGATTATGGTTCTGTTTGCCTCAGAACCATGACAAAGGGTGTCAATTATGAGTAAACGTAATAAAGTAAATAAAGGTTTTGATGTACAATGTAAATCAAATAACCTAGTGATTGACCCTTCAGATGGCTCATATTTATGTATTTCTAAGGAGACGCTTAACTCTCGTAAATTCGATAAAACCCTGTGTCAATTATTCGACTGCCCTCACTTCAGACAAATTAAACGTGATAATATAGGAGAAAAAGAACAAAAAATCAGAAAATACATTCAACAAAACAAACCCATGAACTGGATACTAGAGAACACACCATGTAGCCGAGATTATTACTATAAAGTAAAAAGAAAATTGAATGATGAAGGATATATAGAGGGCATTCAGAGACAAGAGGAAGAAAAAGAAGCACTATCAAAAACAGAGCCTCTAGAACATACAGAAAATGAAAACATTAACAACAAAATAAATGCTAAACAAACATCTCAATCCAAAAGAAACGAGGAATCAGCTACATTTAGAGTCCCCCGAATAAAGTTAATGCTCAACGATAAAGACCGCTTCCCCACCTACAGAGAAGCCTTAACACATGCACTGTATCAAAAATATCGATGGACATCATATAATATTAAAGAAATAAAAGACTACATCAAACCTTTAATTAAAATATTACCCTATAATCGATGTGAAGGCATTTTCACGGTCCAACGAATTATCGACCTCCATGAGAGAAACTTAATACAACGGGGCTGGTCCACGTCATTAATAATAAAAAGCTCAGAACCGAGCCGGTATCTCTTCGATGGAAGGTACACACTGAAAGAACTATGGAACGAGTATGGCCTTGAATTTCCCCTGGAGTTAGACTCACAGAAATATGAGATAATCGAGGAAAGGAATCAATTAATCGATCTATTCCTTGAGCTAAAAAGAAAAGCAATAAAACAACTAGAAACCCTCGAATACCTTGAAGCCCAATATGTCCAGCTAAAAGCAGGCAATTTAAACAGCTACCAGAAAACAGAATTAAAAGTCAAAATACTCACAAACCCCAGCTACCAATACGACCCACTATACCCTGAAATCAAAGAAATGCTAGGTCTTCAATGACCATCATCCTTTCAAAAACCATATTGACAAGGTAACCCGCAAACGGCCTCGCCTTGAGGGAATTCAGACCCCTACAAAACCAACATCTTTTACAGATGGCTCATTCCAATGAATAGTTAAATGTAAAAATCACCTTATCTGGAGGTCCAGCTGCTCCTCGTTAAGCGCCGCGCTGGACGACGTGAGGAGAGCGATCGCTGATCGGTACATCTCCGCGTGCTTAGAGGAGTCGAGTGAAATGCCTCTTAAGGCCGTTTTAACGGCCAAGTTATCAATGTTGTCAAGCGCATCTGAAACAGACTGGACTATCTTGTTCTCCAACTCTATCTGATCCTCGAAGAAGTTGATCAAATCGTCCGACATGAAACCACTGTAAGAACAGAGAAACGAGAGATTATAAAGATTGTAACGGCTAGCCCCGTTTCTTGCCCAGCACACCGACGTAGACGGCGAACTGCTCGACGCCGTCGATCCGTAGTGCCTCGTTCAGGGCGTCGTCGTGGAACGCCGCTATGGCGCAGACACCGCAGCCGATGGCCTCAGCCGCCAGGTACAGGTTCTGGCATACGTGGCCCGCGTCCAGATGCATGTACCGGTACCCCCTCTCCCCGTACCTCCACATCATCCTGTAAGCGACCGCCGTCCAGATGAACGTGGCCGCAGACTGCATCACGAACCGCTGGTTGAAGCACGCCTGGGTAACCCTCTCCGCTGTCCCCGGGTTGGTGTCCACCTCCTGGAGGCTGTGCTCGGTAGCCAGGAAACGGTAGAGGCCCTGCTTCAGCCCTTCTACCCTGTTCACTAGCAGATAAGTCTCGAAGCAGTGTCTGGCGCCGGCGCTTGGAACGGTGCGCAGCGTCGCCGGACGATCCGTTGCCTCCTTCACCCCTTGGGTGCACCAGAACATGTAGCTTAGCTCCTCGAGGCTTAGCGGCTCCTCGCTGTACGCCCTGACGCTCACACGGTTGTTAATGGCGTCCCAGAGGTCTATGGCTCGCCTCGGCGCCTCCTTGGGGTCCGGTAAACGATGCACGGGTTTACCTTCCACCGGAGGCAAGGTCAACGGCGGCTGTGGGAGACCCTTCACCTGATCTGATTTGTCCAGATACTTGTACTTGGTCTTCTCCATGAACTCCCTACCTGTTCCTTTTACCATCCATGTTCCACCCACAGAAACTACCGTATAAAGAATGGTGATGCGCTATTAAAGAATCTTAAAGAAAGAAGAGAAAGGGTTTAGGCTAGGTAGCCCATGGCCACCATGGCGTTGGCTACCTTCAGTCAGGCTACTAGATATTGATAATGTTCAGCTGAGATCATGCAAAAAAAGTGTAAAAAAGAGTTGGTGTTTAGATCCTGCCTAGGAAGCGCATCGCCTCGGCGACCCTGCCGATGGCGAGGGCGTAGGCGCCGCCCCTCAGGGGGACGTCGTACTTGTCCGCCTGGGCCTTCAGGTCGTGGAACGCCTTGACCATGATCCTCTTGAGCCGCTCGTCTACCTCCTCCTCGGTCCAGTAGTAGCCCTGCCTGTTCTGGACCCACTCGAAGTAGCTGACGGTCACGCCGCCTGCGTTGCAGCAGATGTCGGGCACGATTATCACGCCCTTCTCGTTGAGGATCTCGTCTGCCTCGGGTAGGGTGGGGCCGTTGGCTCCCTCCAGGATCAGCTTCGCCTTAACGTCTCCAGCGTTGTCCTTGGTGAGGGCGTTCTGGAGCGCAGCGGGGATGAGTATGTCACAGTCCACGGTCAGCGTACCGGCTGAACCGATCTCCTTGGCACCCGGGTAGCCCGAGACCTTGCCGGTAGCGGCCTTGTGCTCCTGCACCTTGTGGGGGTCGAGACCGTCCGCATTGTAGATGCCTCCCCTGGAGTCGCTGAGCGCGACTATCTTGGCGCCGGCGTTGTGGAAGTTGAAGGCAGCGCTCTTGGCTACGTTACCGAAGCCCTGGATGGAGACCTTGGAGCCCTTGATGGGGATGTTGAACGCCTCGGACGCCTCGACGCCGACGAAGTAGACGCCCCTGCCGGTCGCCGTGGACCTGCCCAGGCTCCCCCCGATGGCGAGGGGCTTCGCGGTGATGACGCCGGGCGTGATCTTGCCGATTATTTTATAGTACTCGTCGATGAGCCATGCCATGATCTGGGCGTTCGTGCCCACGTCGGGGGCGGGGATGTCCAGGTCGACGCCTATGAACTTGGCGATGGCGACTGCGTACATCCTCGTGAGCCTCTCAAGCTCACCTGGGGAGAGGGTCTTGGGGTCGACGTTGATGCCGCCCTTCGCACCTCCGTAGGGGAGGTCGACCACGGCGTTCTTCCACGTCATCCAAGCGGCCAAGGCCATCTCGGTGTCTAAGTCGATATCTGGGTGGTAGCGGATACCGCCCTTGGTGGGGCCTCGTGCGTCGTTGTGATGGATCCTGACCCCCTCAAACGTCTTGACGGTGCCGTCGTCCATCTTCAGGGGCAGCGAGACCTTGAGGATCTCCTTGGGGTGGCTCACGACCTCGTAGACTGAAGGTTCCAGTCCCATGATGTCACAGATCTTCTTCACGTTGGCGAGCTGTGACTCCCATGGGGTCAACTTCTTAGCCATAGTTGATCATAATCCATTCTGAAACACCCTTAAATATCTATTCAATCCCCGTGATGTTGCTTTAGAGAAAATAATTATTGTATACACTAGTATACGAGACCTCATCTACCGTCTCATACGTGGCCTCGTTTTCACCTTTGCACGGGACCACACAGGTATCTGAATCTCGTCGTTCATGTCCTTCCAGGGTACGCGGAACTATACTACACGCTCTGGTTCAAATATCCGCTCAAGGATCTCATGCTCTTTGAAGTTTGGATACTTCTTGACAACGGCCTCAAGAGTCTCCAGGACGCCCAACGCTGTGACCACATATGCCTTTTCAGAATAATTCTATGAAATAAATTACGATGATTATGGCTGCGCTCGGGAAAAAGTGAAAATATGACCTGATGTTTTTAGGAAAAAAGGTGTTCTACTTGTCCATTGATGCCTGCTTTGGTTCAGCAAGGCTCGACTTTATCTTCTCGGTGAACGCCGTGGCCAGTGCGACGAAGAGGTCGGGCTCACAGCTGTTCACGTTGTAGATGTCAAGCCGGTCTCCTCCGACGCCTAGCACGTCCAGGCTCTTCTTCATGTACGCTACTCGGCTCTCGGCCTTCTTGCTGCCGTCGATGTAGGGGCACTGATTCTCGGGGCACGCGAACACGGCCACGCCGTCCGCGCCCAGGTCGAACGCCTTCATGAAGTGTAGGGCGTCTATCCTGCCGGAGCACGGGACCTTGAGTACTCGGACGTTGTCGGGCACCTTCATCCCCATCTGGCTGGCAAGCTCCGAGGCGTAGCCTGCCGCGCCCTCGCATGCGAAGGCGACGATCACGGGTTCATCTCTATCCTCCAGCCACTTGGTGGGTTTCAGGAGGCCCTCGATGGCGGGCAGCACCTGCTCGTCCCTGAAGAGCCTTAGCTGCATGGCGGCCACGGGGCACGTGGCTGCGCATATCCCGCAGCCGGTGCAGGCCTCGACGCTCACCACGGGCAGCCCGAAGTCGCTCCACGTGATGGCGTCGAAGGGGCAGGCCGACGCGCAGGCTCCGCAGCCCACGCATACGTCCTCGTCGACCACCGCCTTGGTGAGCTCGACCTCGATCTCCTTCTTGGCGAGTAGGGTCGCGGCCTTGGCTGTGGCGTAGAGCGCCTGGTTGAGGCTGTGCTGTATGTCCATGGGGCCTTGGCATGCGCCTGCGATGTAGACGCCGCCGATGTTGGTCTCCACCGGGCTGAGCTTGGGGTGCTTCTCGTTGAGGAAGCCGTCGGGATTAAGGTCCAGGCCTATGGCCTTTGCGAGCTCCTCGTTCCCCGCGGAAGCCTCCATGCCGTTGCTCAGCACCAGCATGTCGGCCTCAAGCCTGGCGGGTTCATCGTACTCGTCCAGGTAGTGGAACACGAACATCTCGGCCTGCATTGAGACGGACTCGGCGTCTCCTCGCACGAGCTTCACGCCTCGTTCCTGGGCCTCGTAGTAGAACCGCTCATAGTCCTTGCCGTTGAGCCGTATGTCCTTGTGTAGTATAGTCACGTCGACCTCCGGCCAACGCTTCTTGATGTCCAGGGCGTGTTTCACGGCGACGCCGCAGCATATCCTGCTGCAGTACTCGTGGATGCGGGGGTCGCGGCTGCCGACGCACTGGACCATGACGACGCTGTCCGGTCTCTCGCCGTCGCTGGGCCTCAGGAGGGCGCCTCCCGTTGGGCCGCTCATGTCAAGCAGCCTCGCCAGGTGGAGCTGAGTCAAGACGTCGTCGTGCTCGCCGTAGCCGTACATGCCGGTGGGCTCGAACATGTCGAACCCTGTGGCCACGATGACGGCGCCCACGCTGAGGGTCTTCTCCTCGACGCCCATGTCCAGGTCTATGGCGCCCACCGGGCAGGACTCCGCGACTTCCTCAGGGTTCTCGCAGCTCTCCTTGTCAAGGTAGTAGATACGGGGCAGACTCTGGTTGCTGGGTATATACACTGCCTTCCTCTTGCTGAGGCCGAGATCAAACTCGTTGGGCGCCTCGCCCTCGCATACCTCGGCGCATAAGCCGCAACCTATACACTTGTCCGCGTCTATGTACCTCGGCTCCGTCTCGATGACGGCGCGGAAGTTACCCACGACTCCGACGAGCCTCTTGAGGCGGCTCAGCGTATGAACCTCAACGTTGGGGTGCTGGGCCACTGGGCTCCTGTACATGCAGCGCCTGTGAAGCTCTCCGTGGAACGGCGCGATGCAGTTGCCGCAGTCCATGGAGGGGAAGCAGGTGCCGAGCTGAGGCGTCTTCCCGCCTAGCCACGGCTGCCTCTCCACCAGGTGCACCTTGAAGCCCTGGTCCGCGAGCCTCGTGGCCGCCTCCATGCCCACCAGTCCGCCGCCTATGACGAGGGCGGCCTGCTCGATGGGTATCTTCTTAGCCTTGACCTCCTCCAGGCTGCCGACTCGGTTCACCGCGGCCCTGAGGAGTATCTTGGCTTTCTCGGCGACTATCTCGTCGCCTGCCTCGGCGGCGCAGAGCTCGCTTATGTCGATGACCTCTATGAGGTACTTGTTGATGCCGACGTCGACGGCGGCGTTCTTGTAGGCCTCCTTGAACAGCCTTGGACGGCATGAGGCGAACACGACTCGGTTGACCTCGTTGTCCTTGATCCAGTTCTTGAACCTGGCTAAGTCGTTGTCCGTGGGGCCGTAGTTGCCGGAGTCCACGGCGGCTACGCCGGGCAGCGTCTCCGCGTACACGGCTAGGCCGCCGACCTTGGATGACGTGTCCGGGCTGGTGCCCCAAGGCGATACTACTACTCCTATCCTCATCTCTATGCCTCCTTCACCTCTGCCTCCAGTTCACCCAGCGCCTCCAGGAACTGGGTGACCATGGTTCCGCTCGACTCAAGTATCTTGATGGGGGTCTTGACGCCCGTCATCTTGAAGAACTCCTCTATGATCTGCATCTGGCCCATGCTGCGCTCGGTGCCCTTTAGGAAGTGGCACCTGTCCTTGACGCAGCCGACGAGCATCACGGCGTCGGCTCCGCGGCGCACGGCGTTGAGCACGTTCCTGAGGCTCAGGTTGCTCATGCAGTTGACGTAGACGGGTATGAAGCCGCTGGTGTAGGTCTCGCCTGTGAAGCCCGCCGTGTCCAGCAGGTTGTAGCCGCAGTCGTCGCAGCAGAAACCCAATATCAATGGTTGGTCCCCCTTCTCTTCGAGTATCGCCTCCACCTGGGCGTCGATGAGGTCGTACCCATAGTTGGGGGTCTCAAGCGCACGGGTCGGGCAGCTGCTGACGCAGAGGCCGCAGCTCTGGCATAGCTCTGCGTCGAACTGGGGGTACTCGTCCTCAGGGATGGTTATGGCCTCGTAGGGACATACGCTCCTGCAGATACCGCATCTGCCGCAGTTGTCCTCGATGACGACCGGATGGTTCGCCTTCTTCTCCACGTTGGTGCTCAGGTGGGCTCCGCTCATGTACGCCGCGGCCCCGGCCTGGGCGATGCTGTCAGGGATGTTCTTGGGGCCCGTGCATGTGCCAGCAATGAAGACTCCTGGGGCGCGGGTGGTGATGTTTGCGACCTTCTCGTCGACCTCCTTCATGAAGCCGCTGTCCGCGAGCTCCACGTTGAATAGCTCCGCTAGCTCGGCCGATCCCTCGCTGGCTTCCATGCCGGTGGAGAGTACGACCATGTCGGCGTCCAGACTCTGGGGCTCTCCCATGCCGTCGGTGTACTCTATTCCCAGGGCGTCGCCGTGACTCGACACGCTCGTTATGTCGCCGTGGGCGAAGTTTACTCCAAGCTCCTTGGCCTCGTTGTACATGGCCTCGAAGCCGTAGCCGCTTGCGCGGATGTCCCTGAAGAGTATGGTGACCTCGGCGTCTGGGTTCTTGAACTTCTTTATGACCGTGGCGTGCTTTATGGCGGCCATGCAGCAGTACTTGCTGCAGTCTCTGTTGTACTCAGGGTCCCTGCTTCCGACGCACTGGACCATCACGATCCTTATGGGGGTCCCGGCGTCGCTGGGCCTCAGCACCCGCCCACCTGTGGGGCCTATGGGGTCCATGAGTCTGGCCAGCTGATACTGGGTTATGACGTCGGGTAACCCGTAGCCCCACTTGGGGATGCCTGTGGGGTCGAAGTCCTTGAACCCTGTAGCCAGTATCACCGAGCCTACCTCGATGGTCTCGTCGCCGGGCTCTTCCTCGTAGCCCATCAGGGCCGCGGGGAACAGGCTCGTGCAGCTGCCGCAATTTGACTCCGTCACGGCCTCTAACGCCTCCTTATCCGGCTCAGAAGAGTAGATCAGCCTATACTCTTGAGGCTCCGTTGACGGAACGGGAATAGCCTCCACCGGGCTCCCCTTGCCCTTCTTCGGCTCCAGGTCTAAGTCCAGGGGCGCCTTCGTGTACGTCACCTTGAATCCTTTGGGTGTGCGTTCCACGTCCTTCACCTCGCTGTTCACGTGGTAGGCGATGCCGGGCTTGGTGAGCATGGTGATCATGTGGGGCCCCCTGAGGCACATGGTGCAGTCCTCTTCGGGGAAGGTCTTGCTAATGAGAGGCATGGCGCCGCCGATGGCGGGCCTGCGCTCTATCACGTGGACCCTTACGCCCGTGTCGGCTAGCTGCGACGCCGCTGTGAGCCCGGCTATCCCGGCGCCCACGACGAGGGCTTCCTGTGTCCTCTCATAGGAAACGGTCTCCGTGGGGGTGACGCTGAGGGCCTTCTCGATGGACGCCTTGAGGAGCATCTTAGCTTTCAACGTGGCCTCGCCGCTGTCGGGGTGTACCCACGCCAGCTGCTCCTTCGCGTTCACTATGACAAAGTTCTCGGGGTCCAGCCCCGAGGCCTCCATCACCGCCTCCAGGGGCTTCTGGCAGACGGAGCGTGTGCACGCGAAGGCTATCAGCTTCTCGGAGCCCTGGGAGACGGCCTCGACTAGGTCGTCCCTCATGGCCTTGGTGCACGCGGCGTCGGTGGTGATTATCTCGCTTACGCCTTGAGTCTCCCTGGCGAAGCTCTTGAGCTCCTCGATGTCAAGACGCTCCGCTAGGACGCCGCCGCATGTGCAGAATACTACCTGTACGCTCATCTAGTCGACCTCCTTCACCTCGACCACGCTACCGTCCACGGTGATATCGAAGTCAACCATGTGGACGCTGCAGCTGGTGCATGGGTCGTACGCCCTCACTATCTTCTCCAGCCTCCAGCAGGCGTCCGCACGTGTCGCCGGGTCCGCGATCTCGCCTGCGTAGATCCTGGCGTTCTCGTAAAGGTCTTGCTGGATTAGTGGGTGGTTGTAGGTGGTGGGTGCCATGATGTTGGCGTACCTTATGAGGCCCTTTTCGTCTATGACGTAGTGGTGGGTGAGTATGCCTCTCGGGGCCTCGATGAACGACGCGCCCTCGCCGCCCCTGCTCTTGACGGGGATGCGGATGTCTTCTCCGAGGATGGCGTCGTCCTCCAGTATCGCCAGGACCTCCTCCTGCCCCGCGACTAGCTCGGGTATGCGGGCGAGGTTGAACCCCTGGACCTGTAGGCAGGTCCGCGGGAAGAGCTTGAGGTACCTCTCCTCGTACTCCCGGGCCACTGGGAACGGTATCTGCTTTGCGATGTTGAGCCGGGCCAGCGGGCCGACCCTTATAATGCCGCTGACGCCCTCGGGCTTGTAGTAGGGGACCTTGGTGCTGCTGTGCTCCCAGACGGCCTCCCTGATGTACTCGTAGTACCTGGAGGGGTTGAAGCGGGCCAGCTCCTTGCCTGATGGCCCGACTATTCGGCCATCGCCGTCATACACGTCCCAGTCGTTCTGTGGTCCCTGGACGAGGGCCATGAAGTTAGTCTCCACGTCCGGGAACTGGCTGCAGGCGAGGGTGTCCTTCTCGTAGATGTCAAACACGAAGTCGGCGTACACCTTCATTAGCTCCAGCACCTCCCTTCCTTCCTCTACTAGCTCGTCGCGCCGCTGCTCCTTGAGCCGGAGCGTCTGTCCCCCAGGGACGCTCGTGACCACCTGCACTATCCTGCCGCCCGTGGCCTCGACCACCTTGTTGCCGTAGGCGTGTATCTTGAGAGCCGCCTTCCCTAGCTCAGGGTACTTGCCCATGAGGGCGATGAAGTTCCTGCTCTCGGCCGGCAGCCCCACGAGGTCCGGGACAGCCAGGAACGCGCTGTGCAGGCTGTGGCTGGTGACGAAGCCACCCGCGTTCATGAGCCTCCTCAGCTTGATGGCCGTCTCCGGCGGAGTCACTCCCCACGCGTCCTCGATGGCCTTGACCGACGCTAGGTGGTGGCTCACGTAGCAGATGCCGCAGATGCGCTGCGTGAGCCTGGGCGCCTCCTCCGCCCTCTTCCCTGTGAGGAGGTACTCGAAGAACCTGGGCGCTACGGTTATCTGGAACTTGAGGTCGTGGAGCTGGTTGTCCTTGATCTCGACCTTGATCTTTCCCATCCCCTCGATCCGTGTGAGGGGGTCAATTTCGATTATGTCTGTCACTCTACTTTTTCCTCCTAGCCAGCTCTGAGATCACGGACTCCGCGTAGGTGAACCTGTATAGCATGGCGCTGTACAGGTTGGGGTCGAACTCGTCCTTCAGCTGGGTGAGCAGCCCAGTCATGGCGTCGATCATCGCCATCCCCTGGTCGTCCACGTCGAGACATGACCCACGGCAGCCCTCGCAGGTGTTGCCTGACTGGGGGCACGGCGCCCCGCATCCGCCCATGGTGGCTGGGCCCATACAGAAGTATCCCTGCTCTAGGAGGCACCTGTCCGGGTCCGGTATCTCCTCGTGGATACGTTTGAGAGACGTCTCGTATTCGCCGAGCCTCTCCCTTGGGCAGTCTTCACAGACTTGGGTGCTGTTGTACTCTGGCTCATTTCCGCTTAGCAGAGATGTCAGGGTGTAGGCTATGTCAGTGACCTCGGGTGGACAGCCCGGTATGATGTAGTCTACCTTGACGAAGTGCTTGATTGGGTGCTGCTCTGGGAGCGACTCAAGATGCGTCGGTATGGTGCCTCTGTCTGTGCCGCGGTGGTTGTTGTATATCTCGTTCATCAACTCTTTACCGTGTCTCAGGTTAGCTAACCCTGGGATGCCGCCGAAGGCGGCGCAGGCCCCTAACGCGATAACGATCTTTGACTTTTCTCTGATCTCCTTGATTATCTCCTCTTCGTGGGTGTTCCTTATCCCGCCTTCAACGATCGCCACGTCGATGTCGTCTGGTATCTCCTTGGCGTCGAGGAGGGTGGGGGCGTAGATGGGCTCGTTGGCAACCAGTATGTCAATCAGCGCCTCGTGTAGACCCAATGCAGCCACCTGGCAGCCGCTGTCCCCAGCCAGCCCTATCAATAATATCCTAGCCATGTCATCTCCTGCCTATGCTTGAACGTTCTCTAACCCAGAAGCCGGGGCGTTTGAAGTCACACCGTCAATTTTTGCGTAATTATTAGGCATTCTGGGAATCTAATAGTGGTTCAAATGCGATCATATATTGTTTTCTACCTTTCGTATTGACGGAAAATACAATCGTGTAAACGGTAAATACTAGGCGAAAACGTCTATCTAGGCGTCACTTTTTCGCACAGGAATGATATTACTCTCTGCACGTCGCCTTCTATTCTGACTTGTATCGGGCCCATGGGGTCCTCCCGCTTCAGGTTAAGCGAGACGTGTCCGGCGTAGGCCGCCTGGCGGTTGAGGCCGAAGCTTAGAACGTCTTCTTCCGCCCACCGTGTGAACATCTTCTTGACGGTGTCTCTGATACGGTCCTGTGCGATCCTGCCTCTCAGCCCGCTGAGCGTCTCCAACCCTTCAATCCTCGCCGAGACTACGCCCTGTTTCGTCTCAAGCTCGATTTCGCCGAACATGTTTCTGATGGCCTGCGCCACCTTTTCGGGGTCTTCTGTGGGCTGAAGCCTGGCCCTAATCCATGTCACCGTCAATGGACCTCAGCTTCCCCAGCATAGTCTCCAAGCTGCGTTCAAGATTGTCTACGCCGTTCTCGTTCGTGATGATGTAGTTGGACATGGCTATCGCGGCGCCCATCCCGAAGCTCAGCTCACGGTGGTCCCTCTCCCTGAATACCTGTCTGTTTGTGGGGTCGTCGCTCCTCCCCCTGTTCTTTAGGCGGTTGTACCTAGTCTCGGGGGAGGCGTGGACGACCACGATGTAGACGTCGAAGGCCTCCTCGAACGCGTACACCTCGTCGAGGCTCCGGACGCCGTCCAGGGCCACCCTGTTGTTAGGCTCGCCTATTATGAGGGGCACACACTTCTTGGCGACGGCTGCGTCTCCCCCCGACCTGCGTATCTCCTCCGCCATCGCCCCCAGGTTCTCCGGGGTGGGGGAGAGGTTCCTCATCCGCACCTCGTTTCTGATAACGTCACCCATGGTGAAGACGGAGTACCCCCGATCCCTGAGGAGGTTGGCAAGCGTCGTCTTCCCCGAGCCAGCCATACCCGTTATGAGCAGCAGTCTACGTTTAGCCATCTAGGTTATCCTCTCTAGCCCCCCGAAACGGGTTTTAATGTAGACCTGCTCCAAGCCAGCGTCTATGGCCTGCCCCGCCAACTCTACTAGGCGCTCCCGCGTAGGTGACTCCATCTCCTTCAACGCAGGAGAAAGGACCTCACCCTGATTGTCGAACTGCTGAAGATAGTAGACCTCGGCGAAGCCCTTGATGTCCTCCGCGATCCTTCTGACGAAGCTAGGTTCATCGGAGACCGTGGGGGCGACGGTTGTCCTGGCCTCCACCTCCACGCCCAGCTTTTTACAGAGTCGGAGGGTCTTCTTCACCGATTCGCTGAACACGCCACCGAGCTGAGGTATCCCGGACACTACGCCATAGTCCTCAGGGTTCAGGGGCGCCTTGACGTCCAGGGCGACCCTGTCGATCAGCCCTGTTCTCAGAACCCTCTCCGCTGCTTGGTAGACGGTGCCGTTGGTGTCCAGCATGAGCTTCAACCCGTGGCTCTTCACAAGCTCGGCGGCCTCGATTACCGCGTCCGGCTGGAGCAGCGGCTCGCCGCCTGTGAACACCACGGCGTCCAGCTGAGGCACGGGCTTCATGCCGATCTCTAACCTCTCCTCGATGTAATCTAAGCCGACCTCCTCGCCGGAGTCGAGAGGGAGGAGCCCTGAGTTCTGGCAGTAGGGGCACCTGATGTTGCAGCCTGCGAAGAATACGATCATAGATACGTTCCCGTACCAGTCCACGGTTGACATGTCTGTTATGCCGCCCAGCCTCGTCCACCATACCTCCCTTAAATGTCACTCATGAAATGTCTCTCTGGTTTTTCAAGGTTTAGGCGGCCGCCCCCAGCAGGTAGACCCCCAAGAAGATTATCATGGAACCTACTATCCGTACTCCACCGTACCTCTCTTTGAGCAACGCCACGCCCAGCGCGGCACCCAGAACGACGCTCACCTGCCTCAGCGCCAGTATGTAGCTGACCTGCGCCAGGCTCATGGCCACAAGCACCAACATGTAGCCGCCCTTCATGAGGACGCCGGCGACAGACACACTGAACAGGGAGCCCCTCAGTTCCTCCCTGATGAGACTCACGCCTCTTCGTTTGACTATGACCAGCGACAGCATCCCGGTTATCATGAACCCCAGCCAGAAGGAGTACAGGATGGGGTCGACCGCGGTCACCCCCATCTTGTCGGAGATGGAGTACACGGTGGTCCCTAGTGCGGCTACTAACGCGTACTTTGACGCGGGTTCACCCAACGCTTTCAAAGGTCTTGTCAACTCTTCTCTGCTCCAGCCCTTGAGGTGGAGCACGTAGACCCCGACGAGGATAAGGACGATGCCCAGCGCCCCCCAAGGGGTTATCCTCTCCCCGATGAGCAGGGACGCCGCTATCGCCACAAACATCGGCGAAGACCTTGCGACCGGGTAGACGACGCTTAGATCACCCTCCTCGTATGCCTTCCCCAACCCGAGGAAGTATATCGTCTCGGCGACGCCGCTGGCGACGAGGAACGGGAGTATCTCTACCGGGAAATATATCTCAGGTAGGATAACGTAGAAGACGGGAAGGAAGATGGCCAGGCTGAAGACGTTGAGGAGAAGCATGAAGCTTTCCTTGTCGCCCGCCTCCTTGGCGACGTAGTTCCACAGGGCGTGCGAGACGGCTGAGGCCATCACCAGCGTGAAGGGCAGCGGGTCCAACGGTTATCTCCTCAGTATTCGCCGTAGAGGTATAATGGTTCTTCCCCAACGTTTTATTCAGGCGAAGCGAAGTCAATGTGAACGCCATGAGTATCAGGTGCTTCGTAGCCGTCGAGTGCGGCGGCGACGAGCTTGCAGCGAAGTTCACGGAGGTGAGGAGGATGCTCGAGGCCACGAGGGCCGACTTGAAGTTCGTCGAGCCGGAGAACATTCATCTCACCCTCAAGTTCCTCGGCGAGATCGAGCCGAGCCTCGTGGAACAGGCATCCCAGGTCGTGAAGGAGACCAGCTTCCAGCCGTTCAGCGCCAGGCTTGAAGGTGCTGGTGTCTTCCCTAACCTCAGGAGGCCCAGGGTCGTATGGGCGGGCATCACTGACGGCGTGTCCCAGCTGGCGGAGGTCTGGAAAAACGTCGACATGAAACTCAGCAGGCTGGGCTTCGAGAGAGAGAGGCGGGGGTTCAGCCCCCACATAACCATCGGCAGGGTCAGGAGCGGCAGGAACCGGGACAGGCTGGTCGAGGAGCTATCCACCCTGAGTGACTACGTGTTCGGTGACTTGCACGTGGACAGGATCGTGCTGAAGAAGAGCGTGCTCACCCCGAGGGGGCCCATCTACACGACGCTGGCGGAGTCAGCCGTAGACAGGTAGATATTTCAGTCGTGCAAGCTATCTTGCATCCCATAAAGACGGTGAATGTCATGGAGTGGACGAGGCTCAAGCCCAAGGTACTGCAGCTGGTGAAGCCTACCGAGGAGGAGAAGCTGAAAGCACATGCAGTCGCGGATAGGCTACGAAAAGACATTAACGAGCTTCTGAAGTCGGAAGGATTTGAGGCCGAGGCCGAGCTCCACGGCAGCGTCACACACGGCACATGGGTCAGAGGCGCCGAGGATCTCGATCTATTCATCGTGATGAGCAGTAGTTACTCACGCAGAGACCTCCACAGGGTTCTGGACGCCCTGAAGAGGCACCTCGACGGCGACTATGTGGAGGCCTACGCCGAGCACCCCTATCTGCGGGCGTCGATAGAGGGGTTCAACG
>CAZCKR010000030.1:15003-17797 GCA_964499305.1 uncultured Candidatus Bathyarchaeia archaeon
GTGGAGGCCTACGCCGAGCACCCCTATCTGCGGGCGTCGATAGAGGGGTTCAACGTCGACCTGGTGCCCTGCTTCAGGCTGGAGAAAGGGGGAAAGATAAGGTCTTCCACGGATAGGACTCCTCTCCACTCGGAATACCTTGCCGAGGTGCTCACAGATGGGCTCAGAGACGAGGTCAGGATCCTTAAACGGTTCACCGAGACTATCGGGGTATACGGCGCCGAGATAAGAGTGCAAGGGTTCTCCGGGTACCTGTGCGAGCTGCTAGTGGTGAGGTACGGCTCCTTCGAGGGGCTGGTCACAGCGGCGGCTGGCTGGAAAAGGAGAGAGATCATCAACATCGATTCCAACCTAGACGAAGATGAGTTGAGGAAGAGGTTCGACGACTCCTTGATACTCACGGATCCTATAGATGAATCTAGAAACGTGGCGTCGGCGCTTAGTCCTGACTCTTACTGGACCTTCGTCGCCGCATGCAGGGGCTTCACCGAGAACCCAGACATCAAGTACTTCGTCCACGAGCAGGAGATGTCCAGTGAAACGGTCCTCAACCTCCTAGAGAGTCAATGCAGCGACTACGTGTTCCTTGTGATCGATGAACACAGGGCCGAGGTCCCGGACACCCTCTGGGGGCAGCTACTCAAGTCTGAAAATGCGTTACGGCAGACGCTTGAAGCAAGTGGCTTCAACGTCTTCAGGTCGAGCGCGTGGAGCGACGAGACGCACCGCCACATCCTTGTCTTCCAGCTAGAGTCATCGACGATCCCGAGGGTCATGAAGCACATGGGACCCCCAGTCTCGATGGTCAGAAACACCGAGAGCTTCTTCGAGACACATCTAGGGGCGGAGGAAACTGAGTCAGGGCCGTGGATAGAAGACGACAGGTGGGTCGTGCTATTAAGGCGGCAGCACACCGAAGTAAAAGAGCTGCTGGAGGAGAGGCTGGAGGACGGGGGGAGAGGTGTCGGCGTCTCCAAGAACCTGTCTGTCAGGATCTTGCAGCACCACAGGATCCTCTTAAACGATGAGATCGGGGACTACCTCGTGGACGGCTTCGAGCAGTACCTGTACAGGCTACTGATAGGAAGGCCGCACTGGGTTGAGTGAACACATCCCCGTAGATGACGTTGTTGGACATGCGGTTGGTAGATTCCTCTGCTGGCCACGCTATGATGAGAGTGTAGCAAAGCAGCGGCTGAGTCAGCTAAAAGAGCTAGGAATAGAATCACTTGCCCTCGGTGGGCGTCACATTATCCAGGGCCGTCACGTGCTTGGGAAAGGACATGTTGGTATCGTCTTGAAGGCCATGAGGGGAGGCGAGGAAGTGGCTTTGAAGGTTAGACGCACAGACTCTGATAGAGAGTCCATGCATAGAGAGGCCGAGATGCTTGTTTTAGCCAATAAAGCCGGCGTCGGCCCTATACTCCACGGCTTTTCCTCTGATTTCATCGCCATGGAGGAAATAACAGGGTCTTACCTAGGTGAGTGGCTGAACAATTTTCGAGGTGACCCAGAAAAACTGAGGAGCGTGATTCGTGTCCTTCTAGAAAAATCCAGAAAGCTGGACCATGTAGGTGTGGACCATGGTGAGCTGACAAGGGTAAAGAGGCACTTCATAGTCACAGAGGCTGGGCCTAGGATCATAGACTTTGAGTCAGCAAGCATCGAGAGACGGATGCAGAACGTGACGGCTACGGCTCAAAGCATATTCTTGAACAAAGGATTTGCTTCACAGCTGGGCTCTCATCTAAGTCTTCCCGACCTCAAGACCCTGATCGACGTCCTTTCCACCTATAAACAAAACCAGACTGACCATAATTTTGAGAAAATACTTGAGGTATGTAACCTCATCTAAGGGCAGACATCAACCAACGGTGCATCTAAGTTTGACAACGTCTCTACAATTAAATTGGGCCGTCGATTTCTTCAGTGGAGGTTGATTCCTTTGAGAGCCTTTGAAACGAAAAACGTCGTTGTAGGTATTGGCCTCGCGTTCGCCTTGTGGTATGTCGTCTTCCTCACGCACATCTTGGATAGCTTCTGGTACAGAGTCACGGTCGCTTCCATCATCTTGGCTCTATATGCAGCCATCTTTGGGAGAGGCGTAGCCGGAGGAAACCATGAAATCAGCGTAACCATGGTTCTGAAAGGAGTTGTTTCAGGCGGCTTCCTTTACGCGTCGTTTTTCGTTGGCTACAATGTTTTCAGATCATCAGTGGAATCGGGGGCCAGCAGCGTATATCTATTCAGAGCCGATTCTCCTCTCTATGTCGCGGCTGTGTCACTGATAATCACTAGCTTTTGTGAGGAGTTTTTCTGGAGACGGTACCTTCAGACTGTTCTCGTCGAGAGCCACGGAGTAACCGGGTTAAGCCTAAATGCTCTAGCATACGCGTTTATTCATCTATCCACTGGTAACTTGGCCCTCGTTTTCGCTGCGCTGATCGCTGGACTGTTCTGGGGCTTACTCTATGAATACACTGAATCGTTCTGGGTGGTCGTCTTCTCCCATATTGTATGGACCGAGTTGATCTTCGTGTTTCTTCCCCTGAGGTAAGGAAAACTTTATTCATCACAAGTGATTGACCACATCCATGTCGTTGAAGACGTGGATCATCGCCACTCGGCCTTGGTCGCTCGTAATGACGTTTGTCTCCACGTGCCTCGCAGGCATCCTAGCCTACGCAAGCGGCAGCTTCAGCATACCGATATTCATACTCACCATGGTTGGACTGCTAATAGCTCACATAGCCGCGAACATGACGAACGACTGGTACGACGTTAAGCACGGGGT
>CAZCKR010000031.1:0-17721 GCA_964499305.1 uncultured Candidatus Bathyarchaeia archaeon
AGTATAAAAAATCTAAACTATTATATATATCACTTTAAAAAAAGTATACAGAGTGTGGTGTCTGTGATGGAGATATCGAAGAAAGAGCTGCAAATATTCAGAGCGATAACCCTCACCAACCCAGAGACCGTATCAGAGCTAGCCCAAACTACGTCAATGTCCCTCAGCTACACATCCACCACCCTAAAAAGACTAGAGAAAAAAGGCTTCACCACCCGGCACAGAAAAGGGCGAGAGAAGAAACCCCATATCACAGACACCCACCACGCATCCACGTTAAGAACACTGATCCTAGACCCCCCGCACCTCAACCTTGACATACTCACAAACAAGGGAACCACCATACTGGCCACCATCACATGCCAAAACATACGCACCACCGAAGAACTCCTGGAAGCCTCCGGCGCATCCTACCGCACCCTATGGAGCTACATGGACAAGGCGAGGGGCATGGGCGTCATCCAGAGAAACGAGACGATAACAATCGCCCCCCGACACGAGAAAATCACCCAATTCATACAGGCATACCAGCATTACATCCACCAGACAGAAGCCACGAAGCACGCCGACGACGCCCTCGTCAAATGGGGGTGCCTAGACACATACATCTTCGAGACAACGAAGACGCTGGGCCTCCAACCAACAGGCATATCCGCCTTCAAAGACTACGGCGCACTCTTCCTCACACCAAGAAACCTATACACAAACACCAAGGAAAAACTCAGGCTAGAAGACCACATGATCAACCACGTACTCGCCGAGGATAAACAAAACACGCTCCCACTGCTCATCACCTGGATGCTCAACAAAGACCACATAGACACAGAATACCTCGACAAGAAAGCATACAGGCTCAAGGCATCAACGGTTACAGACGCGGTACAAACCTACATCGAAACCAGGGGCAAAGAAAAACCAGAGTACCTACTCAACTGGACGGAACTCACAGAAAGACTCAGGGAGTACAGCGATGAGTGAAATAAAAACCTTCAGCGAACCAACGCTAACCGCCACACTCAGCAGCATCGCGGAACAACTCGAAGAAGGGACAGACATATACCTCATAGGAGGCGGAGCCATGATGTTCTACGGCTTAAAGCCAGCCACCAAAGACATAGACATCGTGTTCCTCACCCCTGGAGCCCTCAGCCTATTCATAGACGCAGCTAAAAAAGCAGGGATAAAACCAACTGAAGAACTCGGCGAAGAATACAGGAGCATCGGGGCATCGACTATAATGGTTGCAGACTCGGGGATACAGCTAGACCTGTTCAACCAAACCGTGTGTAATGCGTTAACCGTCAAAGACACGGTGGTCGCTAGAGCCAACCACTACAGAGACATGGGGAGACTCAGCATCCACCTCATGTCCCCCGAAGACATAGTCCTGTTCAAAGGAATCACCGAGAGAGAAGCAGACCTCGAAGACATCAGAACCCTCATAGAGACAGGGATAAACTGGGACACGGTGGAAGAAGAGTGCCTCAGCCAAGAAGACTCGGGCAGGTGGGCCAACCTCCTACTAGACAAGATATCAGACCTATACACACGATACGGCATCAGAATTAGACTAAGGAAGATAAAGGAACACGCAGACAGCTACGTTCTCCGAAGATCCTTCGAGATCTTCCTTAAAGAGGGAGAGATGAGCTTCACAGAGCTATATGAGATCGTGAAAGAAAGAACAGGGTACTCGGAGTCATGGACAAGAGCAAGGCTACAGGAACTTGAAAAAGAAGGCTTCATAGAATCCAAAAAGAGTGGAAGACGCAGGGTATACAGCTTAACAAAAAAAGTGCACAGGCCTCGAAGAGATGGTGCCACTGATCAAACAAGCATATAAAAACAAACAGACATCTGAGTACCGCATGAATATCTAAGGATCAATCTTTGTCAATTGGAACGATCAACTAAGAACAATTCAGAGCAATCCAAGAAACACTGGAAGAAGAATAAATTCATTTCCAAAGTTGATCACAATACCCCATACAAGGGGGTATAACGCACAGTTATAGAAATAATTATTTATAAGATTGAAAATAATACCCCATAAAAAGGGGTATAATGATCAAAATGGGAAAAACAAACCTTGATGAAACATACACATGGCTTCTTCAAGAAAATACGGCAACCATCAGAGAAATCACTAAAAAAACAAGTCAGACAAATAAAACGACAACAAAATATGTCTATGATAAAATCATAACACCCCTTCTAAAAGCTGGAAAAGTGGAAAGAATCCGCAGAGGACTATACACAGCCATAGATCCCATAACAAACAAACCAGTAGCAGACCCAGTAATCGTAGCATCAAAAATCAGAACACCATACTACCTAGGATACCACACGGCCCTAACCCTATACGGCTCAGCATACAGCACAAGAACACAGACACACATCTGCATCCCACCAGAAAAAAGGTTCAGAGAATTCACCTATAACGGCAACACATACACACCCATCTACACACAAGACACAAAAACAAACATCCAAACCATCAACCACAGAGGACACAAGATCAAAGTATGCGGCAAAGAACGCCTACTCGTAGAACTAGTAGAAAACCCACAACACGTAGGAGGCTGGGAGCAGGCACTAAAAAGCCTAGAAACACTAGGCGGAGTAGAATACGAGAAAATACCATATATGCTGGAGAAGAAAAACACCCAGATACTAACACGAAAAACAGGATACATCCTAGAACTCCTCAAACAACACAGCATATACCACAGGCACCTCCCAGAACAAGTAACCCACCGAATCCAAACCATGATACAAGGACAGCCAGAATACCTAGAGAAAAACCAGCCCGGACCACTAAACAAGAAATGGATGCTCTACATCCCAGAGGACTTCACAGAATACCTGAGAGGAGTCTAAGTTGAGCTACGACTACCGCTACCTACAATCAGTACACCCCTATGATACAGTTCAGTTAGAAAAATTATGCAGAATCAGCGACACCCTCGAAAGAATAACACAGATACCGTTCCTAAGAGAACGCCTATCACTCTACGGCGGAACGGCTCTAAACTTCATCCACTTCAAAGAAATACAACGGCTAAGCGTAGACATAGACTTCAACTACAGACACCAAGGCGAGGAAACAGACTGGGGAGAAATCAGAATAGAGATAGATGAAAACATCAAACAAATACTCGCATCACAAGGCTACAACGACCAAGACATCAAGATAGAGGCATCCTATCCCCTAAGCAGATTCACCATCAAATACACAAACCACCTAGACACACAGGACTCGTTCAAAATCGAAACAGGATACATGAAACGGATACCGTTACTCGCCAACGACACCTACCTAGACTTCAAACACATTGGCAAAGAAACCAAGTTCAAAGTAAAAACCCCAAAACACGAAGAAATCTACGCAAACAAACTCGTCACACTTCTGGACAGAGCAACACCAAGAGACCTCTACGACGTAGCTTCATTCTCGGAAACAAGCGCAGACCTAGACACACTACGTAAATGCACTATAATTGAAAGTCTGATTAGCCTAAAACAACCCGTAACAAAGATCAACCCACAAAAAATAATTAAAAGAATCCCCTACGACGAGAGAATCAGAACAGTATCAAGACAGCCCAGCACACAAGACATCAAAGAGACACGACAAAAAGCAGCAACCTACACCAATAAAATCATTAACACTCTAAGCGAAAGCGAAAAACAATGCATAAAAACATTCTATAAAGATAAAAAATTCAAACCAGACCTGTTAAACACAAAACTACTACACCCAGATATTGGAAAACACCCGGGAATACTAAGAGCATTAGAACTACTTCAACAAGAATCTTGAGGATAACAAGTCACGAGCCCTCAAAGAGCCACTGCGAATAGCCTCATACTCCTCATCACTCATATCAGCCCAGAGACCAGCACACTCACTAATCCGGCTCCTCTTCACGAGCCTACGAATAACATCACTGAAGCTCTCACCCTCCAGCCTGAGTTTTATTAGCATCTTGTACACGTCCTCGGATATTGAGATATTCTTGGAAGTCACACATAAACAAACGAATACACACACATAAACCTCAAGCTCATTCATTTCACCACATGCAACACTAACCCATAGTTATTACCCAACCTTTTGGGTAACTGATCGGTTTGAAGGAGACAAGATACCACAACAAGATACACATCCCCCGCGAAGCAAAAGAGAAGATGGGCTGAGAAACGGAGACCGCGTAACCATAGAAGTAACCAACCAGAACTAGACCCGAATAAAAGTAGCCCAACGAGACGAGGCAACCCAACGCCTATCGGAGACCCTCAACTCACCGCCAAGCCTCGGAAAAATAAAGGGTACCCTCACACGGCGGGAGATATACGAGGACACTCCTTGACACAAACACACTCATCCACGCATACAACAGAGACTCACCCCACAACTCCGCCGCAACCAAACTCATAACCCAGGCCGCAGACGACGAAAACCAGGCATGCATAGCCCTCCAGTCCATCCACGAGCTCTACGCCGTCACAACCAGCCCCAGGAGACTCAAATCATTAACGCCGAGACGCGCCAGAGAACTCACCGAGACACTACCCAGGACACCCAAAATACAGAAACTGGACCAGACCCAAGACACCACCATGGAGACGCTGGCCCTCGCGGAAAAACAAGGCGATAAAGGAGCAGCCTCCTGGCCTCGACAGCCACCCAAAACGACGTAGACCTGATCCTAACCGAGAACGTGAAAGACTATAAAGACTACGAGATAAAGGCAGAAAACCCCCTTCAACACGTAGGCCAAAAGGCGTGTGCATAAACAATTCTATGAAGCCCGGAAAAAACGCTTATAGCAAGTCACCGACGACAAGGAAAACGCTAACTCACCCACCCTAAGACCAACCCAACAACACCAATCCAATACAACGCCCCCATACACCATACTGCACAGCTACTCAACGATCTCAACACCCCACCAGACGGCCAAGACAGGAGAACCCGCCTCAACCCCCCACTAGGACAACGACGACATGCTCTAGGACGAGCCTAGCATTTGAAACCCGTCAATACCACTTCACCTGCATCAAGCCCCACAGCCAAAATAGCATAGACCAGAAAACACAACGCCGCTTCATCCTCAACCACCAACAAACGACGCCTTGAACCCAGGTACAACTTGAACCCCGCCAACCAAAACCCAATAAACCTATCAAGCAACAACTAAAAAACAAGGAAAGATCATAACAAAAAAAATTTTAACTAAAACCAACCACAAAACCAATAAAAACACCATAAACAAAACCAAAAACCCATGAAAACAACACAAAACCAACAACCACCCAACCCAGAAAAAACGCTTATAATAAGTAACCAATTATAAGGAAAATGCCGACTCGTCGAACTAAGGACTCAGCCCTATACGCTGCCCCCAACACCAGGAAACGAGCCCTTCACCCCAGGTTCTCTATCTCAACCGGCTCTATCTTGTCTGCTGGGGTGAACCCGAACACCCTGCCGTAGAAGTAGAGCTCCACCTCCAGGCTCCTCACGATATTCTCCGCCATCCTGAACCCGTGCTGCTCCCCCTCGAACGCCAGGTAAGCCACCGGCAACCCCTTCTCCCTCAACGCCTCCACCATCAGCTCCGCCTGGTTCGGCGGAACCACCCTGTCCTCCAAGCCCTGGAAAACGATCATAGGCACGTTAATCCCATCCAGATGATGCAACGCCGACCTCTCCCTGTACACATCCCGTCTCTCCGGGTAAGGCCCCACCAGGCTGAACAGGTACCTGCTCTCGTACTTGTGGGTGTCCCCCACGAACACCTCCAGGTCGCTGAGCCCGTAGTAGCTGGCCCCAGCCTTGAAGTAGTCCCTGAACGCTAGGGCGCAGAGGGCCGTGTAGCCGCCGGCGCTGCCGCCCCTAATCACAGTCCTAGCCGGGTCCGCCAGCCCCTCACCCACCAGGTACTTGGCCGCGTTGACGCTGTCATCCACATCAACAACACCCCAGTTACCGACGAGGCGGCGCATATACTCCCTCCCGTACCCCGTGCTGCCCCCGTAGTTGACGTCCACCACCGCGAATCCCCTGCTCGTCCAGAACTGGATCCCCCAGCTCAGCGTCGTGGTGACCGCGCTCGTGGGGCCGCCGTGCACCCTCACCATGAGAGGCGGAAGCTCACCAGCCGGCGCAGCGTAATCCCTGTTCGCCGGCGGATAATATATGGCGTGGGCCGTCAACCCGCCCTCCGTCGGGTACTCCATGGGCTCAGGCGTCGACAGGTAGCCCTCATCCACCACAGCCTCGTCGCTCCTCCTCAGCACCCTCACATCCCCGCTCACCAAGTCCAGCCTAGCCACCTCGGGAGCAGTCTTGTAGCTGCCGCCCACGAACACCACGAACCCGTCCCCCACCCTCAGGCAGCTAAGGTCGGTGTAAGGCGTCTCCAACTCCTCCAGCGTCCCCGTCTCAGCGTCTATCCGGGCCAGATGCCTGAACCCGTCCCTGCTGTAGACTGCAATAATGCTGCTGGGACTCTCGAAACCGTAGTAGGTGAGGCCGAACACCCAGCTCGGGCCCCCGAACTCGGCCTCCATCGGATAGACCTCCTCCACCGCCCCCTCCCTCCACCTGTAAAGGTTCCACCAGCCGCCCCTGTCAGAGACGAAGTGAAGCACGCCGTCGGGGCCCCACTCCGGCTGGACTATCGACTCCTCGGGGCCCCCAGCCACCAGCCGCAGCCCGCTCAGGGAGCCGTCCTCCATCACCTCACCCACCCACAGCTCGCAGCCGTCCCAAGGCATGTTCGGGTGGCTCCAACTCAGGAACGCAAGCCTGTCCCCGCCCGGGCTCAGCCGCGGGCTGGAGTAGAAGTCGTTTCCCTCGGCGAGGGTCATAGAGGAACCATCCACTGTGGATATGGCGACGATGCTGTTGACGGCCTCGCTTTTCCCGGCGCCGTGGTCCTCCCTGACGCAGATGAGGCGCCCCCTCGGATCATACACGTAGTCGGCGTGCCTCTGAGCCCCGTCCCCAGTCACCCTCACAGGGGCTCCGCCTTCCCCGCACCTGTAGAGCAGCTGGTCCCCGAAGTTGGAGAAGTAGACGACGCCGTCGACGACCGTGTACGCGGCCCCCCCGTACTCGTGTACTGTCGTCCTCGCGTTATAGCCCGCAGGGGTGCGGTCCCTCACCACGCCGTCCCTATGCTCCACAACGACGCAGCGCCCCCCCTCATCAGGCCGCATCTCCGACCAGTAAACCCCGCCCCCCTCCAGCCGCACGTCGCCGAGCCTCACGCTGCTGGAGGCCGTCAACTCCGCCGTGACGGGGGACCTCCACGAACCATACGGAGCAGTCTCAACCATAGGAATCGTGTATGGATTCGTGGAAGAGATATAAAACATTGGAGTGATCCATACGGACTAAGCCTCTCGAAGAAAAGGTAAAAGATGTGCACTATATTCCCTTTTCAAGCCAGCTTTTTTTCAGTAACCTTTTCTATTACCTTACCCTACAAAACACTGCGTGTAAAGATCTACCCGAGGCAATGATGCTTGCGTATGTAGGATGGGAGCAATAGGGTGGGCAACGCAACTTCTACCACAAGAACTCATACAACTCGTTCTTGATCTTGGACTCGAAAATGTTGTGATAATCATAATTCCTTCTCTCGAATCTCTTGAACTCAGCCCTTGACCCAGCATCTCCCGGAGCCGCCGTACTGTAACCGCCCTAGGCGGTGCCCTCCAAGAAACGTTAACACTATAAGCGCCCCCACAGAACAAGAATACGGTGAACCCTGTGACTGAGACCATAAAGATCGATGCACCCCGCGACCTCGTGGAGCGCCTCACCAGACAGGGCGCCGACGTCAATAAAATTATACGCGACGCCCTAACCCGCGAAGCCGAGCAGGCCGACCTCCAGGAGCTCCGACGCCTCGCAGATGAAGCTAGCATGATACTCCAGAAGGTCTCAGACGAAGCCATAGTAGAAGCCATCCGCAAGAGCCGCGACCAGCATTGAAAGCCGTCCTAGACGCTAGCACCATCATAACCCTCGTTAAAAGGTATGGAGAAGACTCCATCAGCATCCTCGAAGGCTCCACCACCATCGCCCTAGCCCCCTACGAGATAGGTAACATGCTACGCACCGAAACCCAGCTGACGCGGGCACTCACCACAGCAGAAGCAGACAGACTCCTATACATACTCTACCGCATCCTCGCCGTAGCCACCATAGAAGCCCCGACCAACGCCGACGAAGCCATTACTATCCTCAATACGGCCCGCGAAACAGGCATAAGCTACTACGACGCCGCGTACCTCACAGAGGCCAAGAAAAAGCGTTTACCCCTCGCCACAGAGGACAGACGCCTCACCGAGAAAGCGAAGAATATCAGGGTGAAAACACTCAACGCCGACAGCCTATCACTATAAATAGGCTATTCCCGCCGATACATAGCCAAAGCCTCGTCCAGCGCATGCATGCAATCGGTGGGACCATCCGCGAAAAAGCTAGAAACAAACCTAATAAAAAGTTTATGGGCTAAATCTAGGAATAACGAGAGAATATATATGTGAAAAAACGTTTTATTGTCCATTAAAAATGTAGATGCGAGCAATATGACCGAGCAGATTCTAAGCGACCTCAGGGAAGCGGTGCTCTACTTCGACCCCGAGGAGGCCAGAACCCTAGCCCAGAAGGCCCTAGACATGGGCGTCGACCCCGTGACGGCGCTGGAGGAGGGCCTCGCCAAGCCCCTCCGGGAGGTGGGGGACCGCTTCGGCACCGGCGAAGCATTCATCACTGAGCTCATCGCCGCAGCCCAGGCCATGGAGGCGGGGGCAGAGGTCCTCAACAGGGAGATCACGAGACGCGGCGCCACCCGGAAGAAGGTCGGCAGGTTCCTCATAGGCACCGTGGAGGGCGACATCCACAGCATAGGCAAGAACATAGTCGCCACTATGCTGAACACCGCCGGCTTCGAGGTAATCGACCTCGGCGCAGACGTCCCCACCCAGACCTTCATAGAAAACGTGAAGAAGCACCGCCCCGACATCCTCGGCCTCAGCGCCCTCATGACCACCACCATGACCAATCAGAGGGAAGTCATAGAGGCGCTAAAAGCCGCGGGGCTACGGGAGGGACTCAAGATCATAGTGGGAGGCTCCCCCGTCACCGAGGACTGGGTCAGGGAGATAGGGGCAGACGCCTGCGGCCTCGACGCCCTGAGCGCCGTCGAGGCGTCGCTGAGACTCATGGAGGTAGGCTAGAATGGTCAGGCTAACCTTCCTCACCGGATCAGAGATAGAGGCGGTCCACACGGCCTCCCTAGAGGTCCTGGAGAAGGCCGGGGTGAAGGTGAACAACAGGCAGGCCTTGGAGCTGCTGAAGGACAACGGCTGCACCGTCGACGCCGACGTCGTCCACATGCCGCCGAGCCTCGTCGAGGAGTCCATAGAGAAGGCCCCCTCGTCGTTCAACCTCTATACACGAGAGGCTGACGAGACCCACACGGTGGGCGGCGACAACGTCATCTACAACCCCGGCTCAGCTGCCATATTCTTCACAGACCGCGAGACCGGCGAGATGCGGAGGGCCGACGCACGGGACTTCAAGGAGCTGGTCCTGCTCACCGACGCCCTGACGCACATCCACGCCCAGAGCACCGCCATGGTCCCGGCGGACGTCCCCGACCAGATCTCCGACCTCTACAGGCTATATGTCATACTCAAGAACTCGTCGAAGCCCATAGTCACCGGGGCGTTCACCAAGGAGGGCCTCATAGACATGAAGAACATGCTCGACGCCGTCACCGGAAACGGGCTGGCCGATGCGCCGCGGGCCATCTTCGACTGCTGCCCCTCTTCGCCCCTCATGTGGAGCGACGTCACCTGCCAGAACCTTCTGGACTGCGCCGCGTACGGCATACCCGCCGAGATCATACCGGCGCCCCAGATGGGAGCAACCAGCCCCGTCACCATCGCCGGCACCATCGTGGAGGCCAACGCCGAGTTCCTCAGCGGCGCCGTCATAAGCCAGCTGGCGGAGCCCGGTTCCCCCCTGGTCTACGGGGGGTCTCCCAGCGTCTTCGACATGAGGCACTGCACCGCCCGCCTCGGAGCCGTCGAGGCAGTCATGGCGGCATGCGCCTTCGCCGAGATGGGTAAACACTACGGAGTCCCCACCCACGGCTACCTGGGCCTCAGCGACTCCAAAGCCGTGGACGCCCAGAGCAGCTTCGAGTCAGGGATGGGCATCCTCCTCGCAGCCATGGCACGGGTCAACGTCGTGTCTGGCCCCGGGATGCAGGCCAGCGAGAACTGCCAGAGCCTCGAGAAGCTGGTCATCGACAACGAGCTCTGCGGGGCAGCCTACAGGCTCATAGACGGGATACGGGTGGACGAGGAGACGCTGGCCACCGAGATAATCAGCAAGGTCGGCCCGGGAGGCCACTTCCTCGCGGAGAGACACACCAGAGACCACCACAGGAAGGAGAGGTTCATGCCCAGCGACGTCATCGACAGGCTCTCTCCGGACGCCTGGGGCAAGGCAGGCGCGAAGGACGCCACACAGCGGGCCAAGGAGAAAGCCGACAAGACCCTGCGGGAGCACACGCCCAAGCCCCTGCCCAAGGGCTCCGAGGACAGGCTCGAAGCGGTCTTCAAGGCGATCCTCAAGAGACACGGGATCAACCCCAACCAACTCCCAACTATATGAGTACGGCAACCGACGACAACGACCCAGAGGGGCTGGGTCAGCCTGTAGCCGCGGGGCATCTACTAAACGTTATTATCTGTGTCACCGTTTGAATCATGAGTGACCCCCATGAGCGGATTAATCATGGTAAGAGACGTCATGGCGAAGAACGTCAAGACAGTCAAGACAGACGACACCGTCCACGCCGCGGTGCAGAAGATGAACAAGTTCGACATAGGCAGCGTCATCGTCACCGCCAGCGGACGCCCCGTCGGCATAATAACCGAGACCAACATAATGAGACGCATCGTAGAGCCCCGCATGGACCCAGCCACCATCTGGGCCAAAGACATCATGACGAGCCCCCTCATCACCATAGACCCCAACGCCGACCTCGCCGAGGCAGCCAAACTCATGGCAAAAAACAACATCAACAGGCTCCCAGTCATGGAAGGCGACAAACTCGTCGGCCTCCTAAGCAGCACAGACATAGTCAAGGCAAACCCCACCCAGCTAGAGATTCTCGAAGAGCTGCTGAGGGTGAGCTGATGCCCCTCATGGAGACGATACGCGGCAGGAGAAGCATCCGCAGCTACAAGCCCGACCCCGTACCCAAAGAGAAGCTCGACTACGTACTCGAGGCCGCCCGCCTCGCCCCCAGCTGGAAAAACCAGCAGTGCTGGCGGTTCATCGTGGTAACAGACGAGGAGAAACGCAGGGCCATCACCAACCGGGACTGGACGGCTGACGCCCCAGTCATCGTCGTCGGCTGCGCCCGCCCCGAGCTGAGCGGCGGCAACGCGGGCCAGCCTTACTACATGCTCGACATGGGCATAGCCATGGAGCACATGGTCCTCGCCGCCGCCGAGCAGGGACTAGGCACCTGCTGGATAGGAGGCCAGTTCGACGAGGCCACCGTCAAGGCGGAGCTCGGCGTCCCGGACGACGCACGCGTCGTCGCCCTCCTCCCCATAGGGTACCCGGCCGAGGCCCCGCGCCCCAAGGACAGGAAACCCATGGACGCGGTCGTCAGCCACGAGAAGTGGTAGAGACGCCTCTTCGATCAGCCCTTCTGAGGTTCCATCTTCCTGCTCAGTGCGTCTCTCATGCGTCTCTGCTCGAGCATCTGCCGGCTCTCCCTCAGCAGCCTCTCCCTCGCCTTGACCCACTCGATTAACCTGTTCACCTCGTCGAGATCTACGTGCTCCTCCGTCTCCGTGAGATGCTTCATCCTCTTCAGAACCACGCAGTTGCTGTGACCCTCCCTCCCACACGGGTCAACTGTTACATCCATAAAAAGGAAATAGCTTCAACTAGAATATATCGTTAACTAGGGCGTTCAAAGGTTTTATCCCGCCGCTCCCACAGAGAAGCCTGAACAGACATGAAGGACCCATGGGAGAGAGACGCGGCTCACCCCGCCGAGTACCACAGCGTCGAGTGCAGGCGCGGCCGCGAGTTCATATTACGGATGACCACAGGCGCAGACGTCTACCAGGCCATCCAACGGTTCGCCAAGGACGAGGGCATCAGGTTCGGCAAGATCCACGCCGCGTTCATGGGCGGCTTCAGCCCAGCCAAGATGTACATGTGGTGCCCCGACCCCCACGACCCGGCTAACTGGCACAACGAGTCAGCCGCCAGCTTCGAGAACCTGTCCATGCTCATAAGCATGAGCGGCATGATCCACACCAGGCTCGTCGACGGCGAGCCCGAGCCGTTCCCAGCCATCCACTACGTCATCGGCGGAGCCTGGGACGTCCCCACCGTGGGAGGCCACCTCGCCGAGGGAACCACCGTCAAGGGAGTCGTCGAGGTCTTCATAACCGAGATCCTGGGCATAGAGGAGCTGCTGCCCAGCGGCTACGACCCCGCGAAGGACGGCGCCCCCGAGGAGTGGTACAAGGAAATCAAGTAAACCCTTTCCAGTCAGCCGGGCACGTATGGCCCTGTGCCTCCCCTCTCTTTTATGTAGATAATGAAGAAGGCTCCCAATATCAACGCGAAAAAGATCACGGCGCCGTCCAACAGCGCCTGAGCATCAGAGAGATCCCTGTCTATGAAAACAGCCACCAACAGGAGCAGCACCCCAAGCAGGTAGTACAGCTTGTCTCTCCCTGTCACGCCGTAAAATGTTTAGTTAAGGTGGATAAAACGTTAACGAAAAGACACCGAGGGACTCAGCAGCCAGCGAATCGTCTAATAGCAAACGTACTGCATGTACTGTGATTTATCCGGGCCGTGTCGACATCGTGGCCGCACACGACTGCACCCCTAGGGAGCTGTACGGTGCACGGCACCTGACGTCCTTTATAAGCGGGGGGAGTTGATAAAACCTGATGTCGGATAGCGTCAGCGTGAGGCTGAAGGAAGTCTCCAAGACCTACGGAGAAGTCAGGGCCGTCAGCGGCCTGAGCCTGGAGATAGAGAGCGGTCAAGTCTACGGGCTCCTTGGGCCCAACGGCTCGGGGAAAACCACGGTTCTGAAGATGATCATGGGGCTGGTGAAGCCGGACACAGGCGGTGTAACGGTGAACGGCCTCTCCCTCCGAGACGACCCCGTCATCTACAAGCGGGGCCTCGGCTACGTCTCGGACCCGCCCATGATCTACGAGTACCTCACGGGCTACGAGTATCTGGACTTCGTGGGCAGGGTGTACCAGGTGGATCAGGCCGCCAAGGAAAGGCGCATCCGGGAGTTCCTGAGGGCCTTCGAGCTGGATGGCAGGGAGAACGACATGGTCAACGGGTACAGCCACGGCATGAAGCAGAAGGTAGCCATCATAGGCGCCGTCCTCCACAGGCCGAGGGTGCTGGTCATGGACGAGCCCCTCGGCGGCCTAGACCCCAAGTCCGCGAGAATAATGAAGGACCTGCTGGGGAGGCTGGCATCCGAGGGCTCCACCACCATCCTGAGCACCCACGCCCTAGAGATCGCCGACGCCCTCTGCGACAGACTCTGCGTCATCCACAGAGGTGAGAAGATCGTCGAGGGGACGCCCGCCGAGATACGTAGCCTCGCGTCCAACCCAGGGTCGTCCCTGGAAGACGTGTTCCTGGAGCTCACCGACGTCAGCGGCATAGACGAGATAGTGAACGCCCTCGCGGGGTGACAGGCATGGACCTTGACGTTTCGCTTGGGCTGACGCGGGTGCTCATAGTGTCAGCGGCGAGGGTCAAGTCCAAGACGGGGAAGCCCGCCTCCCCCGGCTACTCCAACTTCTTGGTCTCCGCCGCCGCGTTCATAGTCTCCGCCGTGATGATCGTGGGCATGCTTGGGGGCAAGGACACGGGCCTGGAGGCGTCGCTGCCCCAGTTTCTGGTGTTCCTGCCCTCCTTCATGGCCTTCAGCAACATATTGTACGGCTACATGACGGAGTACGGCCAGGCCGAGTCCACGGCGACGACGGACATGGTGAACTGGCTGCCCATAGGGGCCCCAGAGTACGTGGCGGCGTCCAGCCTCGCCAACCTCTACTTCTCCCTGCCTTTGGCCGCCCTCATGTACGGAGCCGCCCTCGGCCTCGCCTACATGAGGGGGGACCCTGGCCTCTGGCTGGTCTCCTTCGCCATGGGCGTCGTCGGCGCCGCTCTGGGCACATTCTTCATGGAGTCGGTGAGGGCACTGATGAACAGGGGCGGCTACCGCCGCCGCGGCGGGGCGGGGATCGGCAACTTCGTGAGGCAGCTGGGGAACCTCCTGCTCCTCGTGGTGTTCTCCATGTTCTTCAACCTCGTCTACCTGCTGAGGATACTCCGGTGGTTCTCGGTGACCCTTGAGCAGGTCTGGTTCATCCCGCTGCTCTGGCCCTCCATGGCGCTCAACTCGTACATCGCATGGGAGCCGGCTAGCCTCACCCTCTACGTGGCGTCCAGCGCCGCTTTCACCGCCGCGATGTTCGGGGCGGCTGTCAGCCTTAAGGCCAGGTACTGGGTGCCCGAGGCAGCGTCCTACGCCTCGGGGGCCGCCCCCGGTGACGCCTCGAGGGGTCTGTGGCGGGGAGGCGGGCAGGTCTGGGTCATCGTCCAGAAGGACGTGAGGTCGCTGATCCGGCGCAGGGAGATGATGCGGGTTCTGGCGGTGCCTATGATGATGATCGTTATGGCGGCCATCAACGCGGGGCCCGCCTTCCTGAGCGGAAACGTGGGAGTCGAGGAGGGCGTGGGGTTCATCACGCAGGTGGGCTACGCCGCGGCGTTCTTCGCGTTCTATCTGGGTCTCGTCTCCTTCGGTCAGGAGGGCGCGAACTTCGGCGGGATGGTGGCATCGCCTGTCTCCTCGACATACCTGGTCAAGGCCAAGTGGGCTTTCACGGCACTGGTGTCGGCGCCGATGGTCCTGGCGCTGCTGGTTGGTTACTGGCTGGTCTCGGATCCCGGCGCGGCGGAGATGGCGTTGGTGTCGGCGCTGGTCTTCGCGGTCACCATGGAGGTAGGGATCCTCGGGGTTTTCTTGGGGATAAGGTTCGTGGACTTCACTGTGGTGCCTAGGGCCCGGTTCGTCTCGGGCGCCGGCACCTTGGCGGGATTCATCGTACTGATGCTGTGCGTCGTTGCGACGATCGCGCCCTACGGCCTGTCAATGGCTTGGGACCGGCTTCCCGTCGGGGCCGGGTTCGCCGCCTCACTCCTCGTGGCCGCTGTCTTGACGGCGACATCGTACAGGCTCGCCGTCGGGTCTGCGAAGGCCCTCATGGGCGATGACTATTAACGCCTTCTGCGGGGAGCAGCGCAGGGAAGCCTAGTTGTAGCACTCTTCAGCGATCCATCTTTAAGCAAGCGTATGGCATGTTCTGTGATTCAGCTTGGACCGTGTCGACGTAGTCATAGTAGGAGCCGGCGTCGTGGGCCTAGCCGTAGGCGCCGCCGTCGCCAGCGAGGACAGGGAGACGTACATCCTGGAGCAGGAGGAGGTCTACGGCCAGGGCACCAGCAGCAGAAACAGCGAAGTCATCCACGCAGGAATCTACTACCCCAAGGGCTCGCTGAAGGCCGAGCTCTGCGTCGAGGCAAACCCCATGATCTACGAGATCTGTGAACGGTACAGGATACCCCACAAGCGGTGCGGCAAGATCATCGTCGGCAACGGCGAGGCCGAGGTCAGGCAGCTGGAGGGCATCATCAGGCACGCCAGGGACATCGGCGCCCGCGACCTGGAGCTCATCGACGCCGACAGGGTCCACATGCTTGAGCCTAACGTCAGGGCCGACGCCGCCATACTCAGCCCCACCACCGGCATCCTGGACGCCCACGGCCTCATGGACCACTTCCACAGGGAGGCCCGCCGCAACGCCGGCTCAGACCCCCTCGTCCTAGACACCGAGGTCACAGGCATAGAGCAGACCAAGGACAGCTACGTGGTGAGCATGGTGAGCGGAGGCGAGCCATTCCAGGTGGAGACGGATATAGTCATCAACTCGGCGGGCCTCTACGCCGACCGGGTCGCAGCCATGGCGGGTATCGACATAGACGAGGCCGGGTACAGGATCCACTGGAGCAAGGGAGAGTACTTCAGCCTCACCGGGAGGCCGCCGGCACTCATGCTGGTCTACCCGCCGCCGCCCCGGGACGCGGCCAGCCTCGGCATCCACAGCGTCCCCGACCTCACAGGCCGCCTCAGGTTCGGGCCCAACGCCTTCTACGTCGACGAGATCAACTACTCGGTGGAGAGCGAGAAGGAGCCCTTCTGGAGGGACGTGGTCAGGTACTTCCCCACCGTGAAGATGGAGGACCTCCACCCCGACATGTCTGGCATCCGCGCCAAGCTCCAGGGCCCCGGCGACCCCGTCAGGGACTTCGTGATAAGACACGAGGAGGACCGCGGCCTACCCGGGTTCATCAACCTCGTGGGCATAGAGTCGCCGGGCCTCAGCTGCAGCCCAGCCATCGCCGAGATGGTGGCCGGCATGGTGGACGAGATCCTAGGATAACTCCAGCGCCGGGCACCCCGGGCACGGCTCACCGTAGCTGGGGCAGGTGCGGCACCCGCTGCCACAAGGCGCCACTTCGCCCGCCCTCTTCTCATGACTCACGCGCATCTCCTCTGGTTTGAATAGTTCGTCGACGTAGGCCAATCTGGCTTCAACGCCTCCGAAGCTTGTCTCTGGGTGCTCACCGACGTAGTCGGACCAGAACCTTTCATCGTTGTCGACTGCGAGCACGATGTAGGCCTCGGCGCAATGGTTCCCCCAGAACTGCACCTTGGGGCGCTCTTTGAAGCGGTGGGCAGCCGCCTCAGCTTTATCCCGTGAGCCGAACCTAGTCCAGAGCACGGCGACATGGGTCATGCGTGTTGAGAGAAAGGCTCGGAGTAAAAGTTTTACCACCAAAGCCAAATCCGGGCGCTTACAGTTTTTCCTGCAAAAATATTATATTTTAAAAAAATGTTTCCATGTCGACTAGATTTGCCCAGTTCAGACAAGACGATCGATGAGATCGAAATCACCAAAACACTCCACGATTCCTTCGGATGGGCCCTAACCAAAGATCGAGCGCTATTTGAAAGCATCTTCGCGAAAGACGATGACTTCTTCACATATTTTCCAGACTCAAGCACCGTCGTAGGGTGGAACGAGTTTGAAAAATACCTGGATGGGTGGATGGACCCACGAAACAAAGCCAAAGGATTTGATATCAGAAACCTAAGAATTGCAGTCTCAAAGACGGGAGATGTAGCCTGGTTTTCAGCCATAGTGGACGATGAAGGAGAATTCGATGGAGAGCCTTGGGGCGCGAAAGACATTCGATGGACGGGAGTTCTGGAGAAACGCGGCGGAAGCTGGAAGATATGTCAACAACACATGTCAGAGGGCAAACGATAAGAGCCAAGAATAAAGGATGTACAAATATCTGCGGTTGTTAACGAGTCTGTGTGGGTGTTAAAGATATGCCCCTAACCCAATACAATATCGTTGTCTTCTGTTCGCCATAATCTTATAACTTTCAGCAGCCAATCGTAGGGTTATTGGTGGAGCAATATGAGTGGTGAAGGTAAAGAGGAGACTTATTCAGGTAACAGCGAAGGTTCATCGGAG
>CAZCKR010000032.1:0-2156 GCA_964499305.1 uncultured Candidatus Bathyarchaeia archaeon
GCCTGGTAATAATAGCAGGTTCAGTAGGTTGTACCCAGCCCAGAAGCATAGAATCCAGATGAGGCTCGTCGAAACGCTGGACGGTAGAGGAAGGTTGGTCTCGACCCCGGTCATCAAGTAGAACAGCGCCGCGTAGACGAAGCCCGTCACAATCCAGCCGAGGAAGTTTATCAAAGGCACGCCGTAGTAGATCCCCGGTTGCGTCCACCCCCAGAAACCAGCGGAGACCGCCGCGGGGTCGATGACCATGTCTATCGACACGTTCACCAAAGATGAAAACAAAGCATACCTCGCTAGGCTTCGGCCGCTGAACCTGCTGGCCACGGCCATCGCCCCGAGTAGAATCGGGGTATAGGCGAAGCTAACCGAGACAGGGACGAGCCCCAGGACGGTGTAGCCCAGTTGCTCGGAGTAATGGAACTCGCCGTACGGGAAACCCGTCCAGACGGCTAGGGCCTCGACGAGCAAAGGCAAGGCGCTGAGGACGAGGAGAGCGGTGAGCCCTCTCCTCGCCCCCGCGTACCTGACGAGGCTAACGTATGAAGGCAGCGCAAAGATCACGATGAAGACGGCCGACAACGAGCCGAAGCTAGCCACCGACGCGAACCGCACCATAAAGTAACTTGAAACGAAGAAAACCACGCCGACAACGGCTACAAGTTTCTTCTCCATGTGGGGTACATGTCGAACCTTTCTAGAAAAACCATTCCTAACGGGTCACTTGAAAAACTATCAAGGTATATTAATTGCCGTATAGGGGACCCTCATGTGTTTATAACAGTCATCGGAGCGGGTTTCGGCGGCTTATCAGCGGCAGCGCTTCTCGCCAAACAGGGTTTCGACGTCACTCTATTGGAGAAGCTGGGTGGCCCCGGCGGGAGGGCGCGTGTGCATAAAGATAATGGGTACAGCTTCGACATGGGTCCAAGCTGGTACCTGATGCCCGACGTCTTCGAGAAGTTCTTCGAGGAGTTCGGCAGGAAGCCGAGCGACTACTACGACCTGATCCGCATCGACCCATCCTACAGGATATTCTTCGACGGCGATACTGTTACAGATGTCTCAGCTTCTCTGGAGGAGAACTACGGGCTCTTCGACGGCTTCGAGGAGGACGGCGGCGAGAAGCTGCGCAGGTACCTGGAGCAGGCGGAGCGCCACTACAGGCTCGCGATGGACGAGATGCTCTACAGGGAGTACGACAGGATCTGGGACATGTTCAGCGGAAGGCTGGCTCTGGAGGGCTTCAGGCTGCCCCTGTTCAGCGACATAGACAGCTACATTAGCAAGACGTTCAATAGCCCCAAGTCCAAGAAGATACTGGAGTACAGCATAGGCTTCATCGGGGGCAGCCCCCACAACACGCCCGCCCTCTACTACATCATGAACCACGTCGACTTCAAGCTAGGCGTGTGGTACCCCGCCGAGGGCGGCATAGGCAGGGTCGTGGACGCGCTGGTCCAGCTCTGCGAGGAGCACGGCGTGGATATCAGGTACGACTCGGAGGTCAAGAAGATCGAGGTCGAGGACGGAAAAGCCAGGAGGGTCGTCACAGGTGACGAGTCCGTCGAGACCGACCTGGTCGTCGTGAACGCCGACTACGCCCACAGCGAGCTGGAGCTACTGGAGCCTCGCTACAGGAGCTACGACGAGAAGTACTGGGACACACGCGTCATGGCCCCCTCGGCCCTGGTTCTCTACGTGGGCATCGACAAGAAGCTGCCCAAGCTGGAGCACCACAACCTGTTCCTCACCAAGGACTGGGACCAGGGCTTCGAGAGCATCTTCGACCCCAAGAAGGCCAGGTGGCCTGAGACGCCGAGCTACTACGTCAACGTCACCTCGAAGTATGACCCCACGACGGCGCCCGATGGAGGCGAGACCCTCTTCGTTTTGGTGCCGCTTGCGCCGGACCTCGAGGACACCCCGGAGATACGGGCGAGGTACTACGATAAGATGATCACGCACTTGGAGACGCTGGCAGGGGAGCCCATCAAAGGCCACGAGGTGGTGAAACGCGTCTACGCAGTCAACGACTACCGCGAGGACTACAACGCGTACAAGGGCACCGCCCTGGGGCTCACACACACGCTGATGCAGACCGCGATTTTCAGGCCCAGCCACAAGAGCAGGAAGGTAGACAACCTCTACTACACGGG
>CAZCKR010000032.1:2256-17717 GCA_964499305.1 uncultured Candidatus Bathyarchaeia archaeon
TTCAGGCTCTACAGCTTCGTGCGCAAGGCCGACGACTACGTGGACTGCGTCCCCCCGCAGAAACAGGAGTTCTACGGTTTCAGGGACATGCACCGGAGATCGCTTCTGGACGAGGAGACCGGCAACCCGGTCATCGACGGCTTCAGGGCGCTCATGGTGAAGCGGGAGTTCGAGCCGAGCTGGGTCGAGGCTTTCCTCAACAGCATGGAGGCCGACCTCTACATCAAGAGCTACGAGACCATCGAGAAGCTCAAGACCTACCTCTACGGCTCGGCTGAGGTGGTGGGCCTCATGATGGCCAAGATTCTCGGGCTCGACCCCGAGTCCCATACCTCAGCAAGGTACCTCGGGAGCGCCATGCAGTACGTCAACTTCATCAGGGACATCAGCGAGGACCTGTGGCTGGGGCGCAACTACTTCCCCCGGATAGAGTACAACGAGAACGGGTTGACGAGCCTTGAGCCAAGCCACGCCTACGGGAACCAGGAGGGGTTCAAGAGGTTCATCCGGACCCAGCTCTCCCGTTACTTCCGCTGGCAGGAGATAGCCGAGGAGGGGTTCAGCTACATACCCAAGCGGTACCTGATCCCCGTCAAGACCGCCAGCGAGATGTACAAGTGGACGGCGCGGGTGATCCACAGGGACCCCTTCATCGTCTACGAGAGGAAGGTGAAGCCCAGCGTCACCAGGATCGTCGGCACCATAGGCTACAACACGTTGTTCGCGTGACCGGGATGAGTCCACGCGAGTACCTGAGGATCGCTATCAAGGTCAGCAGGCCCCGGTTCTGGTTCTACCTATTGGGGCCCTACACGGTGGGCTGTATATGGGGAGCTGACAGGTACCTCGAGTTGCTGAAACCGTGGTTCTTCGCGTACTTCTTTTTCTTCATGTTCCCGGCGAACGTGCTTCTATACGGCGTCAACGACCTCTGGGACCAGGAAACAGACGAGCTTAACCCTAAGAAGGAGGGAAAGGAGCATCGAGTGAAGCCGGAAGAGCGGGAATCCTTGAGGAGGCTGGTCTGGGCGGCGGTTGGGCTGGGGCTGTTGTTGACTGTTTTCCAGACTGGTTTAGTCGAGCGGCTGATATTCTTGGGGTTCATATTCCTAAGCTATTTTTACAGCGCCGAGCCCATACGGTTCAAGCAGAGGCCGTTCCTGGACTCGGCTTCCAACATACTCTACGCGTTGCCTGGCGTCTTCTCATTCTATCTGACGTCGGGGACGCTGCCGCCCACACCCGTTTTGGCGGCCGCCTTCATGCACTCCTTCAGCATGCACCTCTTCTCGGCTATACCCGACATAGAATACGATGCGGGGACGGGGATAAGGTCCACGGCGGTCGTGCTCGGTAGACGTGCTTCGCTGACTCTCTGCCTTGTTTTATGGTCTGGGCTAGCTGCGTTGGCCTTTCAACTCGGTTCAGGGAGCCCTTTGAGTCTCCTTCCATTGACTTATCCGCTGGTCACAGTCGCCATACTGGTTCAGGACAAGGCAGTTGACTCTGTCTACTGGTTCTTCCCGTACATCAACACGATTTTTGGCGGCCTCCTCTTCCTCTCCAAGGCAGTCGTCACGCCTTGGGGATAGCATCGATGGCAGGAAGGCTAATCGTTATACTATGACTATGTAGGCCTGTTTCTTCGATCAAAAGATAGCGTAGGCTTGACCTCTATAGTTCTCGTGACTTCTGCCACGTATAGTATAGATATACCATACACCCACCAACTACCAGGATGCTCGCGACCCCGTAGAGGAAGAACGGCCTGGATAATCCGTCTCTACGAAAACCAACTTGCAGTGAGCAACTTGAAGGCGTACTAGAGCTAATTGTGTCTACCTCAATCCTGCTGGAGCCAGCTTGATTCATAGGCACCTGGAAAGAATAACCTGCACACCCTACCAGAGGGTCAGTGGATATTTCCGGTTCCTCAATAACCGCTCCGGAGGAGTCAACTATTCTGGCTACGATGTGGCTTCCACCCTCAGGGCTTAAAATGAAGTATACAGTATCTTGATCCCAGCTTGTCAATCCCCTCACAGGCGGATCTAGAGTAATCCGCGCTTCTCTATCCCCGTGATAATTTGACTTTATCTCCCCGTAGAGTAACGTCACTTCATAGCTGAATGCTTCATCGGATGGGACCGACACGTTGGAGTTAAACCCAGTTTCTCCTCCATATGCTACATATCCCAAAGAGTAGGCTATGACTGGGAGCATGATAAGTATCAACAAGGTGGTTGACAAGAATACTGCGTCTCGGAAGGGCTGGATTTTCCTGATGTACCTTTCACCGGCGGTCGTTTCCTCCTCCACCCCTTCCATGAGCTTGATCGCAGCTGATCCTATACCCGATAACCTGTAGTCTCCATCAGTGGTTTTTGTTATAAGTACACCAAGTTCGTCAAGGTGATAGCTTAGGTGCCCGCTGTCGATTGATAAGCTTTTAAGGATCTCGGAGAAGGTCAGCTGTTCGTTCGTGAGTAATCGGAGGATTCTTCGCCGAATCGGGTGTCTCAGAGACTTGAATATGAGAGAGTAGGTTTCCTCGTCTCCATTATTTTCAAGCAAGCTGGTCTTGATGGATTTGTCAGAGACGTTATAAAAGCATTTTTCTGAAGATTGTTTCACTAAATTTTAGTGAAGAAATCTTTACAGGATCCCAAAACGGTGTTTCACTCCTGAGAATCATATACTGACAGACTCATACACATGTACGGTCGTTGACTATAGTCTGCCTTGATGTTTGCGGTTAAAACTTGATATATACTTTTACCCGGTCATAATAACCGTTAATAGCATAATTGATAATTTAGACTAGGTTAAAATGCCTGAGTTTGGAGACCCATTCAGCGGCTTAGCCGCCGACAGGAAGCTGACCCACGGGGAGCTCGTGAGGGCGATAAGGTTCATGGTCTCGGCGGAGTACGAGGCCATACAGCTGTACATGCAGCTAGCCGAGTCCACGGACCATGAGCTCGCGAAGAAGGTGCTCGTGGACATAGCGGACGAGGAGAGGGTGCACGCGGGGGAGTTCCTGAGGCTCCTCTACGAGCTGGCCCCCGAGGAGAAGGACTTCTACGTCGAAGGCTTCGAGGAAGTAGAGGAACTCATTAAAGAGTAACCTTCCCCTTTTTCTTTAACGGTTCAATATTTTCATCTATATGAGGAGCGTAGAGGATCAGCGGATCAGGCTTCTCGGCGACAGGCAGGCCCGGGGCGGCGAGTATGTCCTCTACTGGATGCAGTCGTCACAGAGGGTGGAGTACAACCACGCTCTGAGTTACGCCGCCGAGGAAGCGGACAAGCGTAACAAGCCCCTTCTGGTGGCGTTCGGCCTCACGGAGTACCCCGAGGCATGCCTGAGACACTACAAGTTCATGTTGGAGGGGCTGAGGGAGGTGCGGAGCCAACTGGAGGCGCTGGGGGCACAGCTCGTCGTGAGACACGCATCGCCGTCGGAGCTGTGCATAGAGCTCTCCGGGGACGCGTGTCTCGCTGTCGTCGACAAGGGCTACACGAGGGAGCCTCGTGAGTGGTACAGCCGAGCCGCCGCCGGCGTGAGGTGCCCTCTAGTACAGGTGGAGTCCAACGTCGTAGTGCCTGTCGAGGAGGCGTCGCCGAAGGAGGAGTACTCCGCGGCCACCCTGAGGCGCAAGATAAAGGATAAAGTGCAGGGCTACCTGAAGCCTTTAGACGAGCTTCCTTCATTTAGAAGAGGAAGCGTTGACATCGAGTCCATGAACCTAGACGACCCCAAGGTGCTGGACGACATCGACGGCTACGTCGCCGGCTCATCCTACCGCGGCGGCAGAAGCGAGGCGGAGAGGCTGCTGAACACGTTCATCGACGACAAGCTGGATGACTACGACGAGAAACGAAACGACCCCACCCTCGACATGGTCTCCCACATGAGCCCGTACCTGCACTTCGGCCAGATATCGCCCGTCGAGATAGCGCTACTGGTTAAGGAGGCTGGCTCCAAAGGTTCCGATGCCTACCTCGAAGAACTCATAGTCAGGAGGGAACTGGCGGTGAACTTCGTCCACTACAACCCCCAGTACGACAGCATGGACTGCCTGCCTGACTGGTGCAGGAAGACCCTTGGAGAGCACAGGGACGACCCCCGTGAATACCTGTACACGCTGAAGGAGTTCGAGGAGGCGCGGACCCACGACCCCTACTGGAACACAGCCCAGAGGGAGATGGTGGAGACAGGTAAGATGCACGGATACATGCGTATGTACTGGGGCAAGAAGATAATCGAGTGGACCAGGACTCCGGGGGACGCTTACCGGATAGCGCTGTACCTGAACAACAGGTACGAGCTGGACGGAAGGGACCCCAACGGCTACGCCGGCGTCGCGTGGTGCTTCGGGAAACACGATCGCCCCTGGAAGGAGAGGCCCATATTCGGCAAGATAAGGTACATGAACGACAGGGGCCTTGAGCGCAAGTTCGACATGAAGCTGTACCTGGAGCAGAGAGGGTAGCGATGGACGCCGTGTTGGTGTTGCCTAACCAGCTGTTCCGCGACCACCCGCACATAGCCGAGGGGGCTACCGTCTACCTGGTTGAGGAGGACGCCTACTTCACCCGGTTCAGGTTCCACAAGAAGAAGCTCGTGCTGCACCGAGCCTCCATGAAGGCTTACCAGGCGAAAATAGCTGAACGGGGCGTCGACGTGAGATACGTGGAGAACACTTCGGACACGCTTGACGCCTTGTATCGAATGTTCTTGGAGGACGGCGTGGAAAATGTACACTGTACGGAGATACTTGACTACGGGTTAGAGAAGCGTGTGGACGAGCTTTCAGCAAGGTATGGCATCAGGGTCCAGCAGAGTCATAGCCCGGGGTTCCTATCGCCCAGGGGCTGGCTGGAGGAGTTCTTCGCAGGCAGGAAACGCGTAGTGATGAGGGACTTCTACATCGCGCAGAGGCGGAGGATGAACCTCCTGCTGGAGGACGGCAAGCCCGTCGGGGGCAAGTGGAGCCTCGACGCATTGAACAGGAAGCGGCTGCCACGCGACGCCGAGGTCCCGGAGACGCCAGAGCCGGCGCCCACCGATTATCGCAGGGAGGCCGTGGAATACGTCCAGGGGAGGTTCGGCGGAAACCCCGGGGCAGCCACGGATTTCCACTACCCTGTGACCCACGAAGAGGTAGAGGCGCTGCTAGCCGATTTCCTGGAGAACCGCCTAGATAAGTTCGGTCCATACCAAGACGCCATAGTTGGCGGGGAGAGTCACCTGTACCACTCCCTCCTCTCGAGCAGCCTGAACACCGGGCTGCTGACGCCGAGTCATGTGCTGGAGGCGGCCTTGAGCCACGCCGACGAACACGATATACCGTTGAACAGCCTGGAGGGCTTCGTCCGTCAGGTGGCGGGCTGGAGGGAGTACGTGAGGGGCGTCTACCTCTGGAGGGGGAGGGAGATGGCTGAGTCCAACCTCTGGGGCCACACGGGGACCCTTGGCCCATCGTTCTACCAGGGCGAGACGGGGATACGGCCCGTCGACGACACGGTGAGGAAGGTCATGGAGAACGCGTACGCCCACCACATCGAGCGCCTCATGGTGCTGGGCAACTTCATGCTCCTCACTGGCACCGACCCTAGTGATGCCTACAGGTGGTTCATGGAGATGTTCATAGACGCCTACGACTGGGTCATGGTGCCGAACCTCTACGGGATGAGTCAGTACAGCGACGGGGGAACCATGACGACGAAGCCCTACATCAGCGGAAGTAACTACTTACTCAGGATGAGCGACTTCCGGAGGGGGAGGTGGGCCGACGATTGGGACGAGATGTTCTGGGGGTTCGCGGAGAAAAACGTTGAAACTTTGAGAAAAATACCTAGAATGAGTCTAATAATATATAATCTGGAGAAGAGAAAGAAAAAATAGCTGAGAAATACAGTCTGACCATGATTTATTCTATGGTTTTTAAAAATAATGGTTAGAAATAGCCGAGTATATATGAATAAGAGGCTTAGAATTGCCGTGTATTTGATAAGAGATCCTTTTTTAGAACCCGTTTTACACTGATCTTCGGGTGAAACTATGCCTAAATGTGGGATATGCGGTAAGGACGTCCCGGAACAGCCGAAGATAACTGCAGAGGGCAAGTGCTCTGTGTGCGGGGCTAAACTCAAGCCTGCCTAGTAGGCCCCCCTTTTTTATTAAACATTATATTCGCCGCCTCACGAGGTTCTCTTGAACGACTTGAAGCCCAGGGTGGTTGTAAGCAGGTGCCTCGAGTTCGAGCCGGTCCGGTACAACGGCCAGATGATGCGGAGCGAGTTCGTCAAGGCGCTGCTGCCCTTCGTAGAACCCATAACGGTGTGCCCCGAGGTGGACATAGGGCTAGGCGTCCCACGGAAGACGCTCCGGCTGGTCAAGACCAAGGATGAGAAGAGGCTCTACCAGCCCGAGACGGGGCTGGACCTCACTGACCGTATGCTTGATTTCGCCGACGAGTTTCTGGGCTCCCTTCCCCCGGTGGACGGTTTCATCATGAAGAGCGGCTCCCCCAGCAGCGGCGTCAGGGGGGTCAAGGTCTACGGCTCGGTGAAGCCGAGCCCCGTTGTGGAGCGGTCCTCCGGCCTCTTCGGCGGATTGGTGAGGAAAAGGTTCGGCCACCTGGCGGTGGAGGACGACAGGAGGCTAGATAACCCCCGCATCAGGGAGCACTTCCTCAGGAAGCTTTTCATGCTGGCGCGGTTCCGCCACGCGAAGAGCTCAGGGGCCATGCGAGGCATCTTGGAGTTCCACACCGTGAACAAGCTCCTCTTGAAGACGTACAACCAGAAGGAGATGCGGGTCCTCGGCAGGATCGTGGCCAACCAGGAGGCACTGCCCTTGGAAAAGATCTATGAACAGTACGAAGAGCACCTCCATTTGGCTATGAGGCGGGCTCCCAGGTGCAACGGCTACGTGAACACTTTGATGAACAGCTTGGGCTACTTCTCCCAGGAGCTTTCGGGCGCCGAGAAGCGTTTCTTCCTCGACAGGCTTCACGACTACAGGGAGGGCAGGGCACCCCTCGTCGTCCCGGTGGACATACTCTTGTCGTGGGTGGTGAGGTTCAGCGAGCCCTACCTGGGGCGGCAGACGTTCTTCAACCCGTACCCGGAGGAGCTGGTGGACGTCGACTCCATAGTGGAGGCCTGCGGCGGCAGGGACTACTGGAAGGACGAGGAAGGGTGAGGCGCCCCGGGGCGCACTCACGCTGTTTCTTCTCTGGGCTCCACCTCGACGGCGACCTCGTTCCTCCGCATGAACCAGAGCTTGAACGGGCCGTCGTACCTCATCGAGAAAACCTCTCCCTTTCTCCCGATGCCTTCCCTCTCCAGCTCATCTAACAGCTCCCTGGTTCTAGAGCTGAAACTAGACTGTGTCCATCTTCCGGAGAACCTCAGCGCAGCGACGAGCCTCTCAGGCACCTTCACTATCTTGACTCGCTCGTCCGACGGCTCCGGGGTCGTCTCCACCGTGTACTTGTCTGGCATCACGAAGGCGATCGACGTATCGTCCGACAGCACAGGCGCGGTCATGGCGATCCGCTCGGAGATCACGGGAGCAGTCATGGCGATCTTCGTCTTCGCGACGTTGGCGCCTGAGATGAACCGAAAAAGTATGTTGAACCCTCCGTCGGCGTAGCCCTCAACCCTGGCGACAACGATCTCCGGATACCTTCTCACCTCGACTCTGCCAATAGTCTCCACTACATCGTACTTGGCCTGCTCAACCATATGAAGACATGAAAACGGCCAGTGAAAGCCTTTACTAAAAACTTGTTTGCCCGACACCGCACACTGGACGCGAGTTAGTCGGCTTTATTACGCTGAACACTTCTCTTTATGAAGATATGTCCAGCTACAGCCCTACCCGCGACACGTTGGCGAAGCGGATAGCGGGCGAGATAGTGTTGTCGCCTAGCCCGGGGAAGACCATGCGGAAGTGGAGGGGGCTCCTCGGGGCCACACAGATAGAGTTGGCGGGCATACTGGAGCTGTCGCCCTCCGTGGTAAGCGACTACGAGACGGGGCGCCGACGCAGCCCGGGCAGCGGCTTCATCAAACGGTACGTTGGGGCGTTGCTGGACATCGACGAGTCGAAGGGAGGCCAGTACATCAGGCAGCTGAGCAGGATCACGTTGGACCCCAGTGACATGTTCATCGACATCCGGGAGTTCATGGCGCCCGTGAGCGTCGCGGAGATAGTGGAGGCCGTCGAGGGGACGGTCTACGCGGGGCGTGACCGGCTGGGCCAGAACGTGTTCGGGTACACCATCGTGGACAGCATCAAGGCTATACAGATGCTCAGCGGCCTCGACTTCTACAGGATCTTCGGCACCACCAGCGAACGGGCGCTGGTGTTCAGCGGCGTCAGCCGGGGCAGGTCCCCCATGATCGCCGTGAAAATCAGCCCCTTCAAGCCCAGGGTCATCGTGCTCCACGGCCTGGAGGGGGAGCTGGACCCGCTGGCGATCCAGCTGGCGACCCACGAGGGCATACCGCTGGCGGTGTCGGGGCTGGAGACCGAGGACGAGCTCGTCGAGGTGCTGGTGGACCTCTACGAGAGCACCGGGTAGCAGAGGCCCCACGAAGGCGTCGTCTGTCTCCGGTGCACAGGCTATGCCTTGTTTCAGGCTGGCTACGCTGTCCCCTCTACTCGTACCTGAGGGCGTCGACGGGGTTCATGCCGGCGGCTCTCCACGCCGGGTAGAGGCCGGCGAGGACGGATGTTATAATGGCGAACCCGACGACGGCTAAGCCGAGGACGGGAGACGTGGAGACGGGGAGCCCTATGTAGTCGCCGACGAGCCTGCCGAGCAGGAACCCGAAGGCTGCGCCAGCTACACCGCCCATGACGCCCGTTATGGTTGCCTCGCTGAGGAAGAGGTAGAGGACGTCGCTGCTCTTGCCGCCGATGGCCTTGAGTATGCCTATCTCGCGTGTCCTCTCCATTACGCTTATGGTCATGGTGTTGATTATGCTGACTCCCGCCACGAGGAGGCTGATGGCCGCGATGCCGCCGAGAACCGCCTCTATGGTGCCCAGGATCTGGCCCACCTGCTCCTGGATCATCTCGAAGCTCATCACCATGACGTCGTCGCCGAAATCGTCCTCGATATGCTCCACGACGGCGTCCACGTTGTCGACGGTGTCCGCCGTGAGGGCGACGTAGTCGACGCTGCTGCCTGACTCGAATATCTGCTGGGCCTCCCTGAATGGGATGATGACGCTGCTGTCGTCCTCGCTGCCGAAGGTGCCTCCCACCGCCTCCATGACGCCGACGACCCTGAGGGTGGCCTTCTTCTCCTGGCTCCTGACCCTGAATGTGAGGGTGATCCTGTCCCCGACCTCGTATATGGGCTCTTCCTCGCCGTCTGGCTGGGCGACGAGGTGGCCCAGGACGACGGCGGCTTTGTCGCTCTGGACGAGGGCCCTGCCGTCAGCCATCTCGTAGTACTTGAATATGTCGAAGTAGATGGGCTCGGCGCCGAAGACGTTGCAGACATAGGTCTCGCCCCTGACTGTGTGGCTGGCGAGCCTGCTGCCGACGATGGGGGTGAGGTACTTGACGTGGGGCGTCTTCTCCAGGATCTGGATGTCACGCCAGTTGAAGGCCTCGCCGACGAGGCCGCGGCCCGGCTGGACCTCGAAGGGTACCACCATGACGTTGTTGGGGCCGAACATCTCCAGCTGGCTGCTCACCTCCTCGGTGAGGCCCTGGGTGATGCTTATGAGGCCCGTGACGGCGGCGATGCCTATGAGTATGCCTAGGACGTTGAGGCCGAGCCTGAGCTTGCGCTCGCTGAGGCCGTTGACGGCGGTGAGGAGGATGTCCCGGGGCTTCAACTCAGGGAGAAGATAGATGGGTGGGATATAAACGGGATGTTAGGGCCTCGTGGAAGGCGTGCCGGGCATCAGCCCTATGCGATCTCCCGGGTCCACGCCTCGATCTGTGTCCAGTCGCGGAAGTCGTAGGGCTTGGTGGTGTCGACGCCCTTGTCCCGGAGCTCCTTCTTGGTTACGTTGAGCATGATGTTGCCGAGGAGGCCGTGGCTCTTGGTGAAGTCGTATAACCCGCCGAAGAGCCCGTAGGCGACGGGGCTCAGGCCGTTCTTCTCGGCGACCTCGACCAGGTAGTCCTGTCTCCCTTGTTCTCTTTGCTCCTCGTCTCCGCCCGCCCCACAGCTTACGAAGAGGGCCGTCCGTTTCTCTTTGAGGGCGGCGGCGTGTCTCTTGAGGTAGCCGGCTGCTTCTTTGGTCCATCTGCCGGCGCTTATGCCGCTGCCGACCACGACGAGGTCGTAGGCGTCCGGGCTGGGCGGACGGTCTTTGGCGTCGACCACGTCGGCCGTGTGGCCTTCCCGTCTGAGGGTGCCGCCGATCCTCTCGGCGACCCCGGCGGTGCCTCCCCAGCGCGTCCCGTAGACGACCAGCGCCTTCAAATCTGTTCAAGGTGAAACAGACATGGCTTTTAATAGGGGTTTTCTCGTCTTGGGCCTTCTAGTCGATGGTTTCCTGTTCCTCGAACCAGGCGACGTACTCCTGTGGGAGGCCCAAGGCATTGGCTCCGTCCACCATGTACTTGAGGTAAAGCTTCGTCGGCTTGAATGGGCCCCGTGGGTTGGTGGTGCGGTACACGTGGGCCAGCATGGGCTCCCCCGCCATGCTTACCACCATGATGGGGTGCCTGTGGTAGGTGCCCTGGGGGACGCCCTCCACGGTGTCGAGGTGCTCCATCTCGTCGGGCGGTATCTCGTAGACGGCTCCCCTGACGATCTTGTTGAGGGCGGGCTCGATGCCGGTGCAGCCTCCGCCATAGTTCTTCGAGTAGTAGTTGAACTGGACTTCCCAGTTGGGGATCAACGCCCTGCAGACGAACTCCGCCGAGGGCGTGTGCTTCCTCAGGTTGCCGATGTCCATGAAGCTGCCGTAGGTGAAGTACAGCATGGTGCAAGGTTTGCATCGATTTCTTAAAAGACTTTTTTTCCCGATGCGGGGCTCATGTCAACAGCTTTAGGCACTCGTCTCATGAGTCCTGCATGTCCAAGTATTGGTTGCCGATGTCTATTACTTTCATGGGTGAAGCGTTTCAAGGGAGTCGTCGATTAACCATGGGGTGCCCCGTTTTTCACATCGTCTGTGACGACCCGGCCTTAGGCAGGCGTTTTGCTCCGGTGATTCTCTCCAGCTGCCGTTTCACCTTGTCGAGGTCTCTGCCGCCTCCGCCTCTGGGGACGTAGCGGGTGCCTCCGCTGGTCTCGTAGAACTGGAAGACGCTGTAGAACGGCTTTTTCTCGACGTCGTACTTGACGAGGATGTAGCCGCCCTCTCGGGCTATCTCCTCGGAGCCTTCGGGCAGCTTCTTCTTCGGGTGCATCACACCAATCCATGCGTGTAATGGTTTGCGTGCGGTGGGATAATGTTTGTCATTCAGGAGTCGAGTAGGCGTTGAATCATTTATCTGAGTGGTTGAACCATTCTATTTGATTGGTTTGCCTCTGAGATTCTCGCCCCCCGTCGTCGTGCGTCCCCATGAGCTCAGGTGGTTCGACGTCGAGCTGCCTGACCCGGGGCCGTACGAGGTGGTGTACCGTAACCGGGCGTGCCTCATCTGCGGCAGCGACCTCCACCTCTACAAGGGGCTTCACCCCTATGCGCCGCTACCCGCGTGCTGCGGCCACGAGGTCGCCGCGGACGTCGTCGAGGTCGGCTCAAAGGTCTCGGAACTGGCTGAAGGGGATAGGGTGGATGTCTCGGGCACCGGGGCCAGCCCGGTTCCCTGCGGGATGTGCCTCCACTGCGTCAGAGGCGAGGCATCCAAGTGCATGAACAAGCGGGCCCCAGTCAGCTTCAGCGTCGACGGCAAACCCGTCTCGAGGTTCCCAAGCGGCTATGGGGAGTACACCTACGGCCACGTGGCGAGCGCCTACAGGCTGCCTGAGAACGTGTCTTACCATGAGGCCGCCGTGGCCACCGACTTGGCGTACGTTATAGGCGTGGTGAGGAGGTCAGGGGCTGGCCTCGGTGCCCGAGACATTCACCCCATGTTACCTATCCTGAACGTCGTCTCCTTCAACTCGCCGTTGCCATGAGCTGGCTACGGCATCGGCGGGGAAGGAGTCCACTCCGCCAACGAACGAATCAAGGTCGAGGACGTCGTAGCCACCACCAAGGTCTACGCCCCAAGCATGACAAACAACTTGGGAACAGAACAACAAAAAATCGATGAAAAGAGTGAAATGCGCCTCACACTATTTCATACGATCCTCCAAACACGGGGATCAGGGATGCAGGCAACAGCTTGACGCATTTTAGGACGTCATTAAACACGGTCTTATCCAACAGGAACCTCCTGGCCGTCACCGTCACCCAGAGCCTCTCCATGTTCGCCATGTTCCTGTGGCGCCCCTTCTGGGGGCTCTACATACTGGAGCTCGACGGCACCAAGAGCATACTGGGGGGCCTCACCGCCCTCCAATCACTATCGGTCCTACTGGCTCAGCTCCCCGGAGGCGTCCTCTCAGACAGGATTGGAAGGAAGAGAGTAATCCTCGCAGCCTCGGTGCTGGGGTTTCTTCCTCCCATCTTCTTCCGTTTCTCGACGCACTGGGTCATGCTGGTGCCGGGGATAATCGCGTTCGCGTTGTCCTCACTGGCCACCCCCGCGTTGAACGCGTTGATAGCCGACAGCCTGCCACGGGAGAGCCGGGCAGCCGGCTTCGGCGCCTACACCATGGCCTGGTACCTGTCCATCGTGGCCTCGTACCCCGTCGGAGGGTACATCATGGACCGGATGGGCCTGGTCCCAGGGGCATACATAGGCTTCACGCTGTCGTTCCTCCTCACAGTCCCCATCGTCCTCATCAGGTGGAGGTTCATCGAGGAGACCGTGAAGCTGAGACAAGAGACAGCCGACGTGCCCAGGCTCAGCCTTTCCCCCTCACAGCTGAGAACGGTTCCCACCGAGATCTGGAAGCTCGTCATCGTCGCCATACTGAGCAGCTTCGGGTTCCAGCTGTTCTGGAGCTTCGTGGTGGTCTACTGCGTTGAGGAGGTGGGGCTGTCCATGCTGCAGTGGAGCTACGTCAGCGTCATCTCCAACCTCACAGGCGCCTGCTTCATGATCCCAAGCGGCTTCCTCTCAGACAGGATGGGAAGAAAACGCATAATCATACTCTCACAGTTCATGGTCTCAACCTCCAGCCTCGGATACAGCCTATCCTCCGGCTTCAGAGGCGTCGCCCTGACACGGTTCATGGGAGGCCTGGGGGAGGGGCTCGGCGGAAACGTGATGGGCGCCACAGGCGGCCCCGTGTGGCAGGCCCTCGTCACCGAGATAGCTCCAGCCGAGACCCGCGGCAGCATGCTGGGTCTAATGGGCACCCTCATAGGCTTCCTCACCGTCCCCGCCCCCATCCTCGGCGGGTACCTCTACGAGAACGCGTCGCCGCGGCTCCCATTCATCGCCAGCTTCATCTCGGGCATCCTGGGATGCCTAGTCTTCTCGCTGTGGGTGCGGGAGCCAGAGAGAGCCACGGGTGAGGCCTGAACCCACCGATCAACCGCCGTTTCACCAGTAGCAGCGCAGCCACGGCCCAAGGAACCCGCCACAAACCCCCGGGAAAAAGGCTTATTCCAAGTGAGAAGGATGTTGAATTTCTCTAATTATTACTGCTCCTAGTCTGATAAAGTAATGTGAAAATGCGGGGGTGGGGATCAAACACAGATTTTCCGGTAAACTCACTGTGTGCGAGGACATATGACCAGGAAAATACTGAGCAGAAAGCACACTGCATCAATGATAATTATACGAAGCTCCCCAAGATCTAACCCGTCACGGGTCTCAGCAGCGGCCCCGTGATGGGAAGCAGCAGACTGTAAAGGATGAAGGTGACCAGGGCCGTGGCCCCCACGGACATGACCCAGCACAGGATGAGAGTCCCCACCGTCCTCTTGTTGATACCCGTGGTGCCGTAGCTGGAGAACCCCACCCCAACTAAGGCGCCTATGTTGGCCAGGGATGTGGAGATTGGCAACCCGTACCCCATAACCATGTAGGGGACGGTGACGAACAGGTGAACCACCAAGGCGTTAGTGATCTCCGCGGCCGTCGCGCTGACCACGTTGAGCCTGATGATGTTGAAGGCCACCATCTCTATGACCTTAGGGCCCAGCCAGAAGCCGCCGATGACCACCCCTAAGCTCCCGAAGACAGCCAGGATGAACATGACCCTCTCCTCGGGTGGGCCACCCAGAGCCATGTGAGTCACCGTGACGTAGACCCCAGTCGCGTTGGCTACGTCGTTGGCGCCGAAGGCGTAGGCCGAGTAGCAGAGGGCAAGCTTCAGCACGCCGCTCATGGACCTTTCCCAATACTCGTATCTGCCGCTCATCTTGACTAGGAACCTGTGGAGGGCGAAGGCGACTACGGCTGCGAGGATCGGTGACGTGAACCAGCTGAGCACCACGGTCTGTATGAGGCTCCAATTGACGCCGCTGACGCTGTGCGCGGCTACGCCGTAGCCCAGGATGCTGCCCACCACCGTGTGGGTCACGGAGATCTCGAGGCCCCTGTAGTTGCATATCATGATCCAGGTGAAAGATGTGAGCACTATGATCATGGCGCCCAGGAGGTCTATACTCGGCACTATCCCTGTGCCCACCGTCTTCATGTTCATGTAGCCCTGGGACAGGGCGCCCACGGCGGCGAACACGGTGAAGAGGGCGATGGCCTGCCTCATGCCAAGCACCCTGGCGCCCACCACGTTGGCTGTGGGTGAGGCCGCGTCGTTTCCCCCGAGAGCTATGGCCATGAGGAACGAGAGCGCGAACCCGATCAGGAGAGCTGCGTCTGTGATTTTCAAGAAGAAACGCTCGGTGAGAGATCACTTTTCAGCGTCGTCAGTAGTGAAGTCGGTATCCGGCGCTGTTCATGGCGTGTCGAGTCCATCAAATTCGCTTGTCAACTAATGATTTAAAATAGACACCAATAGAATATAGATTCCTATAGAGGCTATATAGTAAGGAGCGGGGCGGAGGGTTAACCTATGAGGGGTCCGACGACGGCAACAACGGTGAGGGTTAACACCCTCTCTTGACCATTAATTCGGATTTTAGTCTTTACCTATAACTGTATTATTAGAACTTTAACGACTTTATAATCATATGACTAATTCAAACCTTCTGTGGGTGAGTATTGAAATTCTGTTATTCCATGTAACTAAGAACATCAACCCTGGCCCAGAATTTTTTTCCAAGATTACAAGTAACTTGCCATAAACCCCATGAAAGGCCCCCGATCATGCCTAAAAACGTCTATTCCGTGCAATACGGAACAAGCCACTCTTAACCAAAATGATGCTCCTCCAGTTTACAGGTCTATTGAAACAAAGTGGATAACCTTATGCGCTCCAACCCCACAGAACACATGAAAAGCA
>CAZCKR010000033.1:0-9067 GCA_964499305.1 uncultured Candidatus Bathyarchaeia archaeon
AGGAGGACCCGCAGCCCGAGGAGGACTACTACACAAACAACATCTACCACGTGCTGGTGAAGTACTTCCCGTGCTTCGAGGACGTCCGCCCTATGAACATGTGGGCCGGCCAGTACGCCATCAACAGCCTCGACGAGACCCCGGTCCTGTACGAGGCGCCTGGCCTCTGCTACGTTGGGGCAGCCAGCGGCAGCGGCATAATGAAGGCGGACAGCCTCGGCAGACTAGTGGACGCGCTGGTGGCCGGTGAACCGGAGGCAGAGCTGTTCGGTGGGAGAACGTTCAGAGTAGCCGACCTGGGAATCAAACACCGCCACGTGGAGCACGAGGAGTTCGTGATATAGCGGGCTCCGTTTCATCATGGATGTACCGAATAGACTGGTTTTATTACTGTATATCCAACCATTTATTCAACAAGAAAAGGGGAGGGGCAACGGAAATCGAGGCCAAGGATCGGCGGCGGGAGACAACTGTGGTGCGGGTGATCTAGATGAGCCGCGGTAACACCACCCGACAGGTTTACGAGGAAAACCTCGCGGCGCTGCACAGCCACGCCGTGAAGCTTAACTCCGTTGACAGCGTGGAGGGCGTGGCGAAGGCGACCCTGGAGATCATGGAGCAGGTCCTCGGAGAAGGCTTCATCTCGTTCCAAGTCGTCGACGAAGGATTCCTCGTCCACGTGGATGCACGCGGCCTTGAGCCCCCGGTGGAGCCGCTTTCCCTCGACGGCATAGGGGTGACGGTGAGGGCTGCGAGGGAAGCGAGAACGATCCACGTCCCCGACGTGAAGGATGACCCCGACTACATTGAAGCCTCCTCCAGGTCAAGGAGCGAGCTCGCGGTCCCAGTGCGCACCGACGGAGAAGTTATAGCCGTCCTGAACATGGAGAGCCCGATCGTGGACGCGTTCACCGATCAGGATATCAAGCTGCTGGAGATACTGGCGCTCCACGTGGGCGCCTCACTCGTACGTCTGAGGCAGGAGGCCGAGCTTCGCCGCGTCTCGGAGGAGAACGTGTCCAGCATACTAGGCGGCTTCGAGAGGGTCACCAGGATGCTCAGGCACGACCTCAGAAGCCCCCTCCAGAGCATAAACAACGCCGCGCAGATGATGGAGCTGGACTCCTCCACCTCGACTGAGATGTTAACCATAATCCGTAACAACGTGAACTACATCGCAGAGGTACTCGACGATCTGCGCACCATGACGACCACCAGAGCCCTCATACGGAAGCCACATGACGTCGACATCCTAATCAGAAGGCTCCTGAACCGGAGGATCCTGCCCAACGACATAGAGGTAGATATCGGCCTCCAGTCAGGCGTCAAGGCACGGGTCGACAGCACCAAGTTGACGCGGGTCATCGATAACCTGATCAACAACGCGGTGGAGGCGATGCCTCAGGGCGGAAGACTCACGCTGGAGACCAGGGTCGAAGGAGACGACTGCGTGATAATGGTCGGTGACGACGGTGAGGGCATCTCGGAGGAGGATCTATCGATGATCTTCCGGCCCTTCTTCTCGACGAAGGAGACGGGCATGGGGCTAGGACTCACCTACTGCAAAGAGGTGGTGGAGGCCCACGGAGGAAGCATGGGCGTATCCTCCGGGAAAGGCGTCGGCACCGTGATCACCGTCAGGCTGCCCTTGGGCTCGGAGGAATCGTAGAGCCTCGGACGCCGTCTAGCCCCTGTTTTTCACGCCTTTTATGACGCCCTCGACGAGCCTGTACACCGATTTGAGGCCACGCCTCTCGGGGTCCCTTGCCGCGGGGTACGAGGCGAGTCCGAAGCCCGCCGCCTTCGGGTCCTCGAACATGATCTCCAGGGCCTCCGCCAGCTCGTCTGCGGTTGGGCCGTCCTCCACCGGCAGGCCGGCGCCGGGTATGTCCTCGGGGTCGAGGACGTCGAGGTCGACGTGGACGTAGATAAGGTCGGTCAACGTGCTGAGCCTGTCCATCTCCATGTCTATGGCTGGGCTCAGCCGCCTGACGTCGTCGACGCTGATCTGGCTTACGTCGTGCGTGTCTATGAGGTACTGCTCCCAGGGGTCGGTATCCCTGACGCCCACCATGGTGACGTGCTTCATGGGCAGCGGCGGGTCCAGGCCGCAGGCCCGCCTGATGTGGTGCAGGCAGAGGCCGGTGCTCACCGCCACGGGCATCCCGCCCATCATGCCGCTGAGGCTTGTCTCGGGCGTGTTGAAGTCGCCGTGGGCGTCTATCCACACCAGGCCCACGCGGAGAGGCTTCCACCCTTCCCCCGCCCTCTGGTGCCCCGCGAGCATCCCCATGAGGCCGTTGCAGTTGCTGAGGAGGCCGACGGGGAGCAGCCCACCCCTGATCTGGTCGGCGACGATGTCGGCGAGGTGGTTGCTGGCTAGGGCCATCCTGTACCTGGCCCCGTAGACCTTCTCCTCCTCTTCAGTCAGCGTGGCAGTCTTCCGGTCCGCGACCATGCAGCCCCACTCCTCGAGGCGCTGAAGGAGGCCACCCTCCTCCATCACGTTGGGGCTCGTATCTATCTCGAGGGCTCCCAGGTGCCCGTTGTGCAGCAGCTTCGGTATCCCTACCCTCACCTTGCTCATAGAATCACGTGAAATCATGTCCGGTTGAAAATAAAAAGTGTTTTAGCGGTACCTTCTCCTTCTCCGCCACTCCCTCTGGTCCCTCGTCCGGGGCCTATCCTCGACCGCCGTGGCAGACAGGTTGTTCTCCAGGTTCACGTCGGCGAACGGAGCCTCGTCCAGCGTCACGTAGCTGCCGTACCGCCCTATGTTGAGACGCATGCTGCCCCTGTAGACCCTCACGTAGCCGTTGCTTATTTTGATGACCGAGTCCTCGTCGATGTCGTCTATGGCTTGGTCGAAGAGGGTGAGGTACACGCTGCCGGTGTCGTCGGCTACGAGCGCGTCGGTGACCCGGTGGAGGGAGTCGTCTTCCCTGAACGTCACCTCGCGGGGCTCCCCCACGCTTATCACCCTGACAACCGTGTACACCCGCTTCGAGAAGGTGTTCAGTTCGCTGATCTTGGTCAGCGGCTCGCCACTGTCATCCATCACAGTTTCTCTCTTTGAGCTTCATGGAAACGGTGAGGTTCATATCGTTTAAGGCTTCCCCGACGCCCTCAGCTTCATATCCGTGTACGGCGACCCTATTCCCATGAAAGAGTTCAGGCAGCACTTCCCCGTGACCGAGGAGATCGTCTACATGAACATCGCCAACCACAGCCCCCCATCGGTTCCGGTGAAGGCCGCCATAACGGAGTTCCTCTCCTCGTGGGACCGCCTCGGCCGCCGCGGAGACGCGAGGGTGAGGGAGGCCAACGCCAGCTTCGCTGAGCTGATAGGCGCCGGCCCCGACGAGGTGGCGTGCCAGCCCAACACCTCCAGGGGCCTCGCAGTGGTCGCCGCCAGCCTCGGCTTCACCGGGGGCGACAACGTCGTCATCAACGACCTGGAGAACTGGGCCAACGTCTATCCCTGGACCGCGTTGAAGAGGAGAGGCGTCGAGGTCAGAACGGTGAGGGGCAGAGGCGGCGCCGTACGCCTCGAGGACATAGAGAGGCAGGTAGACGACGACACGAGGGTGGTCAGCATCAGCCACGTCCAGTGGCTGACGGGGGCACGCCACAGGCTGAAGCCCCTGGCGGAGCTGGCTCACAGCCACGGCGCGTACCTGGTCGTCGACGGCATCCAGGCGGCGGGCGCCGTCAAGGTAGACGTGAGGAGGGACGACGTGGACTTTTACGCCTGCGGCAGCTACAAGTGGCTGCTGGGGCCGTCGGGGGCCGGCTTCCTCTACGTCAAACAGGAGCACCTGGACTCGCTGAGCCCCGTCGAGTACGGCTACAGGGCGGTCGCCGAGCACGGGGAGAAGCCCAGGCTCAAGGAGACGGCCCAGAAGATGGAGTTCGGTGAGCCCAGCTACCTCAGCTTCGTGGGCACCAAGGCGGGCGTCGACCTCATCCTGCGGCTCGGCCCCAGCCGCATCGAGAGACAGATGCTGAAGCTGAGTCAGCGCCTCTTCGACGGCCTCACCGGGCTCGGCGTGGAACTGGTCTCGCCCGCGGAGAAGGAGCTGCGCTCAGGCGTCGTCAGCTTCACGACCCCGGACACGGAAAGGCAATTCAGGCGGCTCATGGACAGCGGGTTCCTGGTCAGCCTCAGGCCCACTGGTATACGTGTTTCCACTGGCTTCTACAACACCGTCGACGAGGTCGACCGTCTCCTTGAAAAACTTGGGGAGCTACTCTAGGTGATTCAAGATGGTTAGGATCGTTGGAGTTCAGGGCTCGCCTAGGAAGAGCCGAAACACGGAGGCGCTCCTCAGGCACGCCCTCGCGGCGGCCGAGGAGGCAGGAGCCGAGACGGAGCTGGTCAACCTGGCCGAGCTCAACGTGAAGCCCTGCGTCGGGTGCAACACCTGCGTCAGGGAGAAGCGCTGCCCCCTCGACGACGAGGACGACATGGACGCCGTCAAGGAGGCGCTCCTCTCAGCGGACGGCGTGGTGTTCGCCTCCCCCAGCTACTTCGGCGCCGTCCCCGGGCTCCTGAAGAACATGATGGACAGGAGCAGGAGCCTCAAGATGGACGGCCACAGGCTCAGCGGCAAGGTGGTCTCGGCCGTCGCGATAGCCGGGCTTAGACACGGCGGCGCCGAGCGTGTGGCCGAGTCCATCATCCACTTCGGCCTCACCCACGGCATGATAGCGGTGGGAGGCTGCGGCGACCCCCTCACCGAGTCCCACTACGGCACGGCGAGCCTCCAGGGCGACGCCGGCTGGAGGCGGGTGGGCGACGACGAGATAGGTCTAAGCTACGCCGCGGGTGTGGGGAGGAGGGTCGCCGAGGTGGCGGCCGCCCTGAAACGGTGAAACGATGGTAAGGACACGCATGGTAACAGACACGGCTCTCCACGTCGCCGTCACGGGCGCCCGAAGCGTCGAGGTGGGGGACGTGGACGCGACGCTCGACGAGGTCAGGCAGCTCGCCGGGGACGCGGCGTTCCAGCTCTTCGACGCCGACATGGTGGCCGGGTGGAGACACCTGTTTCACGCAGCGGTGAACGCGATCTATGCCATACAAAATGGCTCAGCGGTCTCTAAGAGCGTTGACATGGAGACCATACTCTACGCTTCCTGCCAGGACCAGATATCTAGGGCCTTCACCCTGATGGGTCTGAGCCCACAGGTGAAGAACGTGGGCGTACTGGTGATATCCGAAGACCCTTCGGAGGCCGAGAGGCTCGCCGCGGAGATCGCCCAACACCTGGGGTCACCGGACGACGAGGTCCTCGACGTGACGCCAGAGAAATACGGGAGACTGAAGGACGTGTTCGAGGTGGGCGACGAGGCCTTGGCGACCGTGGGCGGCGATAGCTACGAGGCGTTAACCAGTCTCATCGTCGAGAAGGGGGCTCTTCTTCCTCTCCGTAGATAGCCTGTGCCTCTCCTTCTGGACGTTCAGCGTGTCCACGGGCTTTATCACCGATACCCCGGTCTCGCTGCCGAGTATCTCCACAAGCACAACCCAGTCGGGGTTCTCTAGGTCCACGGGGTTGTCGATGACCTCGGCCACCGGCTCGATGACCTCCAGGCTCCGCAGCCGGGTCCTCCTCTTCTCCAGGGTGACCCTGAAGCTCTCCTCGGCCCCCATCCTCGCCGCCTGCTCCCTGACCTCCTCCACTATCTCTTCTACCTCCGTCTTCACCCAGGCCAGTATGGGCATCACCCTGTAGACGGCCCTGTACCTGCCCGGCTCTTCCCCCATGTGCCGCCTCAGGAGGTGCACGGCCTCCCTGGGGTCGAGGTTTGTGTAAGCCAGGATCAGGCCCTTGATCCTCGACCTGTCCACCTTGGGTTTCTCGTCCCCTATCGCCCGGAGGTTCATCCACAGCTCGCTGCTGGCCTGGCTCAGCCCCAGCTGGTCAGTGGTCGCCAGGAGGTTGTACTTCATCGCCCAATATACACGTGGACATGTTTTTTATATTACCTGCACAGTTGCCGTGTGATAACGTTGAAGGTCGGGTCGAGGTGCGGCTACTGCCTCCTCCACAGAGGCTACAAGATGATACAGATGAGCACCGAGGACGAGGAGACCCGACTCAAGGCCATGGAGGAGCTCCTCAGGCTCATGGGCGACCAGTTCGGGCCAGACGCCGTGCCCAGCGTCATAGGGGCGGAGCGGGGGAGAGTCATCGCGCGGGTCACAGGATGCGAGGACCCCTACCAGGAGATGAAGAAAGAGGCCAACAAGCACGCCATGGAGCTGCTTCCGGGGCTCCGAGAACACGTCTCCGAGCAGCCTGAGGCTGAGCGGCTCAGGGTAGCCTGCCTGATAAGCTGCCTCGGGAACGTGGTCGACTACGACGTCCCGGGGAACGACAGCGACATAGACGCAGCCATGGCTCTCCTAAACGAAGGCTTCTGCATCGACGACATCGACGAGCTGAAGAAGCACATAGACAGGGGGACCAGGCTCCTGTTCTTCACAGACAACGCCGGGGAGATAGCCTTCGACACCCTCGTGGTCGAGGAGCTGAGGAGGCTGGGTGCCCACGTCGCCGTCGCAGTCAAGGGCGGCCCCAGCCTCAACGACGCCCTCATGAGGGACGCGGAGGCCGTCGGGATGACGGATGCGGCCGACGAGGTCATCACAACGGGGACAGCAGCCATAGGTATCAGGCTCGACGAGAGCCCGGAGTGGTTCCTGGAGCGGTTCTACCACGCCGACGTTATCATCGCCAAGGGGATGGCTAACTGGGAGACGTTGACTGAGACCCCGGCACCCTGCCCGCTGATGTACCTCTTCAGGACCAAGTGTGAGCCGGTGGCCAGGGCTGTGGGCGCCCCTGAGAGACAGAACGTAGCCCTCCTCGTGGAGAAGGGCTGGAAGCTCTAGCCTTTCAGGGCTTTCACTATCTGCTCGCCGGAGACGGGGCCGCTTCTCAGTATCCAGAGCTCATCGCTGGTCAGGTCCAGGATGGTGGAGGGCTTGTCGCCCGGGGTCATGCCGCCGTCCACCAAGACGTCAACCTTTCTGCCGATCTGGTCGGCGGCCTCCTTCGCCGTCCTCGGCGGCTCCTCGCCCGACTTGTTGGCGCTGGTGCTGACGATGACGCCGGCGCTCATCGAGGCGAGCCTCCTCGCCACCTCGTGCCCAGACACCCTTACCGCCAGCGTCTTCTTGCCGTGGGTGACCCACATGGAGTAGTTGATTTTACTCGGCAGCACGAGGGTGAGGGGCCCCGGCCAGAACCTCTGGGCCAGTATCTCGGCGGCCGCGTTGAACTCCACGACGCTTCTAGCCGCCTCGACGCTCCCGCATATGAGGGGCAGCGCCTTGTCGGCTCTGCCCTTGATCTCGCAGACGCGCTTCGAGGCGTCTGGGTCGCTGGGCAGGCAACCCAGTCCGTAGAAGGTCTCCGTGGGGTAAACTATGACACCCCCCATCAACATGGTGGCAGCGGCCTCTTTGAGCCCCTCCTCATCCGGCTTGACTATCTTCATCGCTCATCATATGGTGGACGGGGATTTAGATGTCTTGGTCACTCGTGGGGAAACACGAAGCCGAGGCTGTATATGGTCAGCATCCCCAGCACCAGGATCGCCAGCTGTATGACTGCCCTCCCCTTGTCGTCCTCTTTAAGCATCTCCGGTATCAGCTCAGATGCGGAGAGGAAGAGGAACGCGCCGGCGCTGAAAGCCACCATCCAGCCGCTGAGCTCCTCGACCGAGGCGATGAACAGGGAGCCGAATGCTCCGCCGACTACCACGCTGACGGCGGCCAAGAAGTTTAGCATCAGCGCCCTCCTCCTCTCTATGCCGGCGTAGACCAGTATGCCGTAGTCCCCCATCTCCTGTGGGAGCTCGTGGAAGAGGACGGCGATGGCGGTCGTCAGCCCGACGACGAACCCGTTGATGAACGCCGCCGCTATTATCATTCCGTCGATGAAGTTATGGATGAAGTCGCCGATCAGGTTCAGGTACGCGAACCCCTTTGTGACCTTCTCCTCGCCGCGCTCATACTCGTGGCCGTGGCCGTGGTACCAGTAGATCACCCTCTCCAAGAAGAGGAAGAACACGAAGCCTCCTGCGACGATGGGGAAGACGAGGGCCTCGTCTACCAGCTCCACGGCCTCCGGGAGCAGATCGAAGAGGGCTGCACCGAGTATGGTGCCCGCGCTGAAGGCTACGAGCACGAAGAGCACCCTGTGGAGGATCTTCTCGCTGAGGCTGAGCGTGAAGAACCCTATGAACCCGGTCAGGCTGATCACTATGGTGGCTAAGACTGTGTATAACGTGCTAGTAAGCATCCCTTATCGCTCTGGAACTGCGGGTAGTAAAGTTTTCGTAAGCCTCCGATGATTTTATAGTAAATTAAGGGAATTTTCCTTAAAACACGTTACTATTCATTAACATAATAAGAAGAAAATCACTAAATTTAACATTATAGAATACAGTTCAATTATTTTAAGTTAAAAAAATCGCCTATAAACCATAAAAGGATTTTTTCTTACTTAAAATCCTAAAAGAGGCTGAAATACAGATTCTCTCTCCGACGTTCTTTATATTTCCCATCCGATGTAACGGTACATTGACATGAAAGACCAAAGCGCCAAAGAAATGACTAAGACAGTCATCGTATCCGTGTTCCTACTCTCATCCATACTGCTGAACCTTCAGCTGCTTCAGCTTGATGGAGACGGCCTCGCAGGGGCCCAGCTGGACTCTGGAGCCCTACATGACGTGGTCGAGGCCAAGATCATAGAGCTGGAGCCCAGCTCCTATCTGCCGTTTCTTGTCGAGTACAACGGCGGCGACCAGCCGGCCCAGGCATGGTGCAAAGCCACCTTGAGGGCGGAGGAGCTCTACAGGGATGGGGCTATGGGGGTCGGCGACGCTGTCCTCGCCGCGGTTGACCCAGAGACCCAAACCGGCGTCGTCATAGACTCTATAGTGGACACGCCGCTTGAGGAGCCGACGGAACCCGCTGAGGAGCCTCAGGAGCCAGTCGAGCCAGAGGAGCCTGAAGAGCCCACCCCAGAGCCGGAGCCCGACGAGGGCG
>CAZCKR010000033.1:9167-17310 GCA_964499305.1 uncultured Candidatus Bathyarchaeia archaeon
CCGGGTTTGAGCTGGTCTCCTGCGAGCCAGGGCCCACGCCGGGCGTCGTGGCCCCCGAGGGCAAGGTGAAGCTGACGGTGATGACTCAGCCCATGGGGCTGCAGGGGGTTGCGGTGTATCCGCCTCCGGGCGTCTACTTCGTGAACGTGTACAGCGTGGTTACCTTCAGCTGCGTCTCCGAGAACCCTGACTGGGAGTTCAGTAACTGGACAATCAGCAGGGGCGTCCTAGGGGTGCGTTACAAGGAGGGGCTCGGCTACGAGCACCTGCTAAGATGGAGGGTCGACGTGGACACCGTCGTCACCGCGTACCACACGGAGCTGATATAAAAAAAGAGGAAGGCCGTCAGAGGCTACCCATTCTTCTTTTCAGGACGAGGGCAGAGGCTAACACCAAAGCGGCGACCAGGTAGGGCGACGCCGCTTGGAGGGGTGTGAGCGCCACCTCTCCCCCCACGGGCGACAGGATCACCACTGACGCGGTGTCGCTGCCGCTCAGGTACTTGTCCTGAGCCACGTAGGCGTCTATCACCTCGGCGAGGTCCTCCGTGCCGCCGTAGTCTGTGTACTCCAGCGCCTCGAAGGTTATCTCAACGATAAGCGCTCCCCCTGGTGCGAGGGAGCCAGGGCCCGTCAGGTCCGTCCACTCCAGCACTCCGCCCACCGTGTCCGCCGTGTCAGGCGTCGGCGACGCGCCCACGTAGCCCAGCTTCGCCGGGTCGTAGGTGTCCACGAGGGGCACCGTCTCGATGAGCACGTCGCCTTCGTTGGTGATGGTCACCGTGAAGACGACCGTCTCGCCGATGTCCGTGTAGCCCGATGGAGGCTCGGTTAGCTCCTTGTCGACGGTCATGTCCGCGTCCATGATGGTCACGTCGTCGTCGTCCAAGCCATCGACATAGTACTCCAAGTCAAGTGCCTTGGCGTCGTTCACCTCGGCGTAGTCCTTGGTGGACCCCGGGAGGGTGCTCTCGGCTGCGACGAAGGATATTTCCACGATGACCATGCTTAGCGGGTCGAGGACCCCTGGTCCAGTCAGATCCGTCCACTCCAGTACTCCGCCTACCGTGTCCACCATGTCGGGCGTCGGTGACGCGCCTACGTAGCCCAGCTTCGCGGGGTTGTAGGTGTCTTTCAGAGGCACCGTCTCCAGGGGTAGGTCGCCGGTGTTGGTCACGGCCACGGTGAATACCACGGGGTCACCAACGTAGGCGTCCCCGTCCCCCGGCTCCGTCAAGGTCTTCTCAACCTGTAGGTGGACCGGGACCGCCACCTGGAAGTTATGGATGTGGATGCCGTCTTGGGGTAGGATGAACCCCGCGGAAGAGGTGAGCGGGGCCGCGGGGGGCACTGTGGGGTCGTCGTCGCTATAGGGCGCCAGTAATCCCAGGTCCGGGTCGAGGGGGTCGTACCTGACACAGTATTCCCCCTCCAGTAGCCCGACGAAGTCGTAGAAGCCGTTCCCGTCGGTGTTTGTAGTCTTCAACACGGTTGGGGTTCCGGAGCAGTCCAGCAGTTCCACTGTGACGCCTGGAACCGGGGCGGGGATGGCCAGGGTGACGTCGGTGATGAATCCTTCGACGACGCCGTTTGCCGCCACCGTTACGAAGGCGGTTGCCTCCGGGCTGTACGTGTTGCCGAAGGGGTCCGTCCCGACGGCCCTGCCGGTGTCAATGTAGTTCTCCCCGATTACGGTGGTCGACGTTGCATAGAAGGATATGGTGATGGTCTCCCCCGGCTGCATATCCTCGCTGAGGTCCCACGTCAGCGTCTGGCCCACTATGCCGGGGGCATCGTAGGTCTCGGAGTCATCCGTGTGGGTGATGGTAGTCGGCCCCACGTAGGTGAAGCCCGGCGGCAGCTCGTCGAAGACGTCGACGCCCAGGATCGTGAACACGTTGGCGTCCCCGCTGGTCACCTCGAGGGTGAACATCACAGGGCTAGAGATCGGCACCGTCGGCGGGAACGCCGTCTTAAGGATGTCGAGGACGATGTTGGCGGGCGTATAGTCCAGGGGGATTATCGTGTACCCCCAGTCGTAGCCCGAGAGGGAGCCGCCGGCCAGGGCGAGGATCGACTCACCGTAAACCACCGTGAATGGGAAGTCGGCGAAGAGGTGGGTCCCAGTGTTGTCCATGTCAGACGCGTCGAAGAACCCGTGTGACTCCACCCTGTTCAACGTGACCGTGTCGTCGATCACGTCGTCCTGGTTGTAGTCGGCGTAGATCGTCGTGCCGTCGAAGATAGGGGACACGTATAGCTGCATGTCGTGGCTGGCCGCCCTGCCGCTGGGCGCGTAGGGGACGAAGTACTCGTTGACTAGGGCGCTGGCGTCTATGGGCACGTAGCCCCAGTCCCTGTCCCCCCCGCCAGTGTCCACGGAGACCAGGATGATTATCCTCTGCCCTTTCTCGGCCATGACGTGTACTGGCGTGTCCCCGGGGGTGCTGAAGCTGGCGTCCGTCGTGCCCGCAGCCAGGAACCTAGGGTTCCACCCGGGCTCGACCCCCGCATCCGTCTCCACCGTTACCAGCGCGTCGGTGATGGCGTGTATGTGGTACCTGACGTCCAGGGGCGGAGACCCCGTGGGGAAGGTGGGCACGTGGAAGTCGTTGCCCGTGAACCTCTCGTCCTTCAAAGTGAAGTAACGTATGTCGTAGCTCTCGCCGCCGCTGGCTATGAGGCCCACCTGAACCTTGTTGGTGGCGACGACGTAGTCCCCCTCGTCGACGTGAGGGATGACGAAGCTCTCGCCCCTGTTCAGGCTACGGCTGTCCGGGACGCCCTTCTGGCTGAAATCCACCAAGGTACCGTCCTCGGTGCTCTGGACGACTGCGTAGGTGCCGCCCAGCACCTCGCCTCCGCCTAGGAAGTCGTCGGTCCCCACCGTGTCCTCTCCCGCCGGGACCACGTAGCTCTTCTGGGCCTCGTCGCCTCCCTGCTCCACCGGGTAGAGCTCCCACATTCCGGCGATGTAGTTTCCGTCCCCAGTCTCGGGGCGTCTATCGGTGGCTCCCCTGAAGACGCTCAGGGGGCCGCCGGCGACGAAGAAGTAGTCGCCTCCGTCGATACCCACCGCGCCGGGGTTGTTCAGCGAGCCGCTGAGGAGCGCGCCGCTGCCGGGAGGGATTATGGTGTAGTAGGGTAGAGCCCAGTTGTCGAAGGTAATCACGCCTCCCTTGTCCAGCCTGAACACGGCGTCGGCGCCCGTGAAGTCAGATTTCTGGAAGCTGTAGCCGTTTCCTCTCTGGTCCACGTAAATCCGCGTGTCGTCCAGGTAGGAGACCACGCTGAAGACGCTGTACGGGTTCGCACCGGATATGGGCAGCCCCACGGCTGGGTCAACCGCCTCCAAGATGATCTTGGTGCTGTCCCCCAGCACGTAGAAGGACTGGTACCCGGATGGGATGGACGCCTCAACCGGCTGGATCTTCACGCTGGCTATCATCAGAACCGAGACGAACAGTAGCCACTTTCCCAAAGAATCATTATTTAAGCGCATGTAACTCTCAAGTAAAGATCTTGGTTATGTTACCATTAATCTTAGAGTAACCAGAACACCCGACTCGCAGTAAACTTGTTTTTTATAGTGACGAGTCCGTTGGCTCTCATCTCGTAACGGTTACCCCAACGAAAAACCCCACGACGCTGTGGGATAAACCAGAAGCGAGACACCATTAACTTGTGAACAGGAAGCAGCGGCGGCGTCCCCCAAGGACTCGCCGGTTAGCATCTCCCGTATCAGCGAAATCACCGCCTCGTCGGAGCATGAGAGGGAGACGGCCCCGTCCCAGCCGACGACCGCGTCAGCCCCTGCGTCATGGAAAGCCATGGCCAGCCTCTCGTCCCCCAGCCCATCACAGCCCATCAGGACGACCAGGCCCGAGGAGACGCCGCCCAGCCGGCTCCCCACGAACCGGGGGCCCACCGCGAAGAACATCCTCGGATCGTTCGGGGACCGAGCCACGTGCACCTCGTTGACGAGCTGCATGCCCACGTACCTGGAGGCGTCGAACTCCTCGCCCGTGAACAGCCATACATCGTCCTCGAAGACGCCGCTGTGCACACGAAACACCATGAGACTGTAGCCTCCCTTCAACGCTTGCAGTTGCTTCACCGTTGCCTGCTCGCCCCGATAGACCTCTACACTGAACCCCTCTCCAGTCAGCAGCCCCTCAAGGGTGTCGGTGAAGCTAACCGCCGTCTGGGTCTCGTAGAGGGGGTCATAGATCAACGCCTTCTTGGCGCCGTCGTCGAGCCGTGGCTGCCTCACGAGCACGGAAGCCGCTGATACAGCCAGCAGCAGGACCACTATCACTACGCCCAGCCTGTAGGCCGTCCTGATCTGCCCCACTTCAGTATTGTCCAGCCACCAACCAAAGTAACGGTAGAGTAACCAGTCCCCCGTGTTCATGGTTACAATACATGGTGTTCCGTGCAGTATCCGAGCCTTTATTAACGCCCCTGCGTTACGAGAAGAGACAATTTCGACACATGCCGCTGATTGATATGAACTTCGATGAACTAGAAATCAAACAGGAGATAAAGCAGGCGCTCAAAGAGCTCGGCTTCGAGGACATGTTCCCCATCCAGGAGAACGCCATCCCGCCGATGATGGAAGGGAAAAACGTCGTCGGCCAGGCCAAGACAGGAACGGGGAAGACGGCTGCGTTCGGCGTACCCATGCTGAACAACCTGGACCCGGACTCGGGCCGCGTGGAAGGCTTCGTGCTGGCGCCCACTAGGGAGCTCGCCCTGCAGATAACCGACGACATAAACACCTACGGGAGGCACACGAAGATCTGGGCCACCCCCATCTACGGCGGCGTGAGCATCCGCGGCCAGTTCAGCGAGCTGAGGAAGAACCCCACCATAGTAGTGGGGACCCCCGGCAGGATCATGGATCACATGAGGCGAGGCACCCTCGACCTGAGAAACGTCAAGACGGTGGTCCTCGACGAGGCCGACCGCATGTTCGACATGGGTTTCTTCGAGGACATCGATTGGATAATGAGCCAGCTGCCCCGGCGGAAGCAGGTGAGCCTCTGGAGCGCCACCATCGACGAACGCACCCAGAGGCTCTCAGCCAGGTTCATGCCCGACGCCGTCACCGTGAACATGAGCCGCGACGAGATAGCGCTGACCACAATCAAGCAGTACTACATGGTGCTTGCCGCCCATGAGCGGGAGGACGCCCTCCAACGGCTCATAGAGTACTTCGACATCGACAGGGGCATCGTCTTCTGCCGCACGAAGTACATGGTGGACAGGCTCTCCAGCAACCTGAGGCGGGCGGGCATATCAGCCGAGCCCCTGCACGGCGACTTCACCCAGGCGAGGCGGCAGCAGATGCTTGAGACCTTCCGGGATGGAGACTACGACCTCTTGATCGCCACGGAGCTGGCGGCGAGGGGCCTGGACATCGCGGACGTGCCCTTCATCATCAACTACGATATCCCCGACGACCCCAACATGTATTTCCACCGCGTCGGCAGGACCGCGCGAGCCGGCAAGGAGGGAACCGCCATCACCTTCGTCATGCCCGACCAGGAGATGGAGCTGGAGCGAATAAAGGCCATAACCCAGACCGAGCTAGAGAAGTTCGCGCTGCCCCCGTCGTTCCTCTTCTAGAGCCAACGTTTTCCTTATAGCCTCAAATGAGACCTCTATCCCTATGAGCGGTTACTTCGCGGGGCAGCCGTCCCCGGGGGAGATAAACGAGAGGATCAAGGGGTTCCAGTCCTGGCTTGAGGTAGACCTGGACGCCATAGGCCGCAACCTGGAGCAGGTCAGGGCCAGGACGGGGCGGGAGGTCATCCCATGCGTCAAGTCCAACGCCTACGGCCACGGAATAGTGCCGGTGGTGGCTTACATGGCTAAGCAGGGGGTGGAGCGGGTGCTCGTGGCGAAGCTCCACGAGGCCCTCCAGATAAGGGAGGCAGGGATAGATGTGGGCATCATGAACATCGACCCGCTCTTCACGCCAGGGCAGTTCGAGACGGTCGTGAGGCTCGGCGTAAGCCAGACCATCTACCAGCCGAATCCGGCCAGGATGCTCAGCGACGCCGCCGCCAGGCTCGGCGAGACAGCGTCCCTGTGGGTGAAGGTGGACACTGGTCTCGGCCGCGTGGGGGTGAGGTGGAGCGAGGCGCCGGGCTTCATAGATGAGATAAGCAGCCTCCCAAACCTCAGGATCGAGGGCATATTCTCGACGCTCTCCGAGGCCGAGGAGCTGGACAGGCGGCAGGTCCAGCGGCTCCTAGATGTCGAGGAGAAGCTCGTAGCCAAAGGCGTGGACGTGGGCACTAAGAGCATAGCCAGCAGCAACGCCGTGTTCCACAAGCCCTACGCTTTCCTGGACGCGGTGAGGCCGGGGCTCATGCTCCTGGGTCTGTACCCCGAGGAGGAGGACAGGGGCCACGGCGTAGAGCTCACGCAGTCCATGTGCTTCAAGGCGCGGATAGAGCACGTCAAGTGGGTCGAGGAGGGAGAGGCCCTCACCTACAGCCGCAGGTTCGTCGCCCCGAAGCGGATGAGGGTCGGCACGGTCCACATAGGGTACAGCGACGGCTACCCCCGGGGCCTCACCAAGAAGGGCAAGGTCAGGGTAGGCGACGAGATCAGGCCGGTTCTCGGCACGGTCTCGGTGAACCACTTCCTCGTGGACCTGACCGGCACAGGCTACGAGCCCGGCGACGTGGTCGAGGCGATAAGCAGGGAAGGAGAGAACGACGCCAGCAGCCTCGCCGCCCTCGCTGGCATCATGACCTACAGCCTCGCCAACCACCTGAGCCCCCTGCTGCCCAGAGTCTACCTGAGAGGCGGTGAGCCGGCGGCCCTCATCGAGCCTAGGCTCGTGGGGTGAAGAGCTCTAAGTGACGTAGTGCTTCGTCGTGAGGTACCTGTCCCCGTTGTCGTGCATCACGGTGACCACCCTCTGGCCCCTTCTCATCTCCTCTGCCAGCCGTAGGGCGACAGCCACGTTGGCTCCCGAGGACATCCCCGCGAACACTCCCTCCTCGCGCCAAAGCCTCAGCGCCATCTCCACGGCCTCCCCGTCGGTCACCTGAACTATGTCGTCGATGAGGCCGGGTGTCATCACCATCTCCGCTATGATGCCGCCCTGTATCTCGGTCTTGGGGTACGGCTTCCCCGGTTTCATCTCCTTCTTGGAGCCCGCCGGGATGGCGCCCACGACCCTCACCTTCTCCGAGTGCCCCTTGAGTACCTGGGCTACCCCCATGAGGGTGCCGCCGGTGCCTATCGAGGACACGAAGGCGTTCACCCTTCCCCCTGTCTGTTCAAGTATCTCCCTGCCCGTATCCTTCTGGGCCTCGACGCCGGACGGATTGGCGAACTGTCTGGCCCACCAGACCTTGGGGTCATCCTTCTCCAAGGCTAGGCATATCCGTCTGCCGGGGAACTCCACCTCGGCGCCGGGCACCCCGCCTAGGCCCTCGTACTCCTTAGGGGATATGGTCTTGACCTCGGCGCCGTAGCCCGTCATGAGGCTCTTCTTCTCCTCACCCATCTTCCCGGGGGTGGTCTCGTAGATGACGACCCTGTAACCCTTGAGGGTGCCCATGAAGCTGAGGGAGGTGCCCGTGTTTCCCGTGCTGGACTCCACGATGGTGTACCCCGGCTTCAGGCGCCCCTGCCTCTCGGCGTCCTCTATCATCCTCTGGGCCACCCTGTCCTTGATGCTCCCCGTGGGGTTCATGTACTCCAGCTTAGCCCAGACCTCGGCGTCGAGGCCCTCGGTGACCTTGTTGAGTCTTACGAGCGGCGTGTTCCCTATGAGCTTGATTACGCTGTCAACTGCATTCATTATTGTTTAATCCGGTCGCGTGGGTTGATAAGACATGTGCAGGATGGGTGAAACGGTGTTCCCACAAACGATGCTCTGGATATTCCGATGATGCTTCATTAATGAAACTGCGTGCGCATCACATCGTCATGATTTAAATAAAGGATTCATGGTATCTAGTTGGGAGCTGGGGTAGCATAGCTTGGCTAATGCGCTGGACTCATGATCCAGAGGAATAGGCACCAGCGCCTATGCCGGATAAAGAGCGTGGGTTCAAATCCCATCCCCAGCACCTTCTCCATCAAGACGTGGAGCAGCCAAGAACCTGTATCAGTAC